>NZ_DDLD01000091.1:0-27203 GCF_002339435.1 Acinetobacter sp. UBA2581
AAGCCTACTGGAGTGCTGACCAGTGGAACATGCCATCGAGTAAACTTCCTTCGGGAATCTAGACCAGGGAGTAGCGCCCCGACCTAAAGAGGATTGAAAGCAAGTAAAGCAGACCGTGCATGTTAGGTGTGTGTGATTGTGAGTAGCGTCTGGCCCTGCGAAAAGGGCTTTTTTATTGCCCTGAGAAATACTAGTGTAATCATACCAAATTAAAATGCTTGATTAACCAGGAATGAATCTTGCTTAGTTCGACAAAGTTAATGACATTATTTCAGCAATGAATATTATAAATTTATGTTTTATAAGTGAAAATAACTGACATTTCTTGCGACATGATTGCTTGATTGTCCAGGAGTAAAATCATGCTTAGATTACCGATGTGTTTATTTGGCCTGCATGGCGTGCCAGATTCTAAAAACGAGAAGCAAAACAGTTTGTCTCTCGAAAACAATTAGAAAGGAGAATCAAATGCTCCAATTTATATTCTGTTTATTCGGCCTGCATGGTGTGACTGAGATCGACTACACGGTTGATGATGAAGAAATCAAAGTGTGTCGGGATTGTTTGAAAGAAGTTGAATAACAATCACTCAAGCAAAGAGCTGTTTCATAAAGCTGTAATATTTAAGCAATATAGTTGCTTTGCAAAAGAAGAAAGACGTTGTGACGCAAGTCAAGCCCGTTTAATTGGAGAGAGTTAAGCGGGCTTTTTTATTTCAAAATCGCCGGACGTATTACGGCAAACAAAGCCCCTCGCATTCTAGATGTTGAGGGGTTTTCCTTTTTATTAAAATATTTTGTTACATTAAATGAACGCCTAGCTTAGTATTTGTTATTCATTAATTTTATTTTTTTTAATGTTAATATATTATTATAAAACAATAACATAGTAAAATATTGCTATTGAGAGTTAGTGCTTTAGTAGTCATCATGAACTAAATACGAAATAGTTATTTAGAGAATTTTTATCATGAAACCACCCAAAAGTGTGTATAGTTACACAATGAACAGCAAAGATATTATTAAGCGTCTAGAGCAGGAAGGCTGGTATAAGGTTGGCGGTAAGGGCGACCATGAAAAGTACAAGCATCCTGAAAAGTCCGGGCATGTTGTGGTGCCACATCCACGTAAAGATATGCCGATAGGAACTCTACGCAATATATATAAACAGGCTGGTTGGGAATGGAGGTAAAAATGTTATATCCAGTATATGTTCATAAAGATGAAGATACTGCATACGGTTTAACTTTCCCTGACTTTGAAGGGTGTTTCAGTGCTGCTGATGAAATGCAAGACATCCAGCGCATGGCGCAGGAAGCGGTTGAAGTTCACTTTGATGGTGAAGATATTCCGTTACCTACACCGTCAAGCCCGGAACAATGGTTAAGTGATGAGAGATTTGAAGGTGGTTTTTGGTTGTTAGTTGATATTGATACAGCAAAGGTAAATACCAAGTCTGTTCGTATTAATATCAGCATGCCAGAAGCTTTAGTGAAACGTATTGATGCTATGGCTAAAAAACAACATTTAAGCCGTTCGGCATTTTTAGCCAAAAGCGCGGAAATGGCATTGCATCAGTAAAATAAACAATATGACAGACCCAGCCTGAGTGCTGGGTTTTTTATTTTGAGGTGCCCATGACAGACAAAGTACAAGCTAAACAAGACTTAGAATTTTGCAGTGCTGAGCTGTCTAAGTATCAAAACCTCAGTAGATCAGGATTAACGCTCAGTGAGTTGCATGCAATCGACGGCATCATGATTAAGCTGAAAGAGCGTATTAAGAATTTGCGTACGGCTCTTTATACGTGATGTTTTGATTTAGGGAAGTGTATTAATTGACGTTATCTAAATACTTGAATATTCTCGTGGTTCGAAAATTAAGAATATTTAGGTAATAACAATGCTTATTAAAATTGATGATTATGTTTTGAACACAGATAAAATCACAAAAATTTTTGTGGATCCAGATGGAAAATTTGTAGTTGTTTATTTTTCACAAGATGATTATGAACGATTCAGTTTCCCGCACCGTGATAGCCAAGAGAGCTTCTTAAGACGAATTGGCTTAGAAAATTACTTTGCATAATTCTTAAGATGATAAAGGCCTCCTTCGGGAGGTTTTTTGTTGGGTGCAGATCATGGATCCAAAACACTATAAAAAATTAACCGATAAGGGTCTAATCAAAAATAAACCTCGCAATAGACCACTACCTAAAGCCAGTGAGAAATACTTAGAAGCTTTCGATCGACTAAAAGAAATCCTTGATCGGATGGAAATCAAATATGAAGAATACTTCCATTTTAAAACCACTAAACACTGGCGCTTTGATTTACACCTGGTTGGATATCTCACATTGATTGAAATAGCTGGTGGTCCTTGGTCTGGTGGCCGTAAAGGTAAACTGGCTACTAAAGCCTGGAGCATAGATCGTTATGATCATGCTGAAGAAATGGGATATCGGTATATACGCTTCGAAGTCTCAGATATCTCATCATCCAATAGGGCCGTACAGTGGCTTAGAAATTTAAAGGCATCACATGGAACAGTTCAGACCATTCCCACCGACGGATCTGATTGATCAGGCCGAGGAAGAAGAAGCCATACGTTTGGCACCGGCACCAGAGCTTAAAGAATGGGTCGTAAAGAATTGGCTTACTTTAGGTGGTGAATTGCACAACCCGGATCATGATCATATTGCTGAATTACTGCATGACAATGAAGAGTTCCTTGCATTCGCCTGGGCTTCATCTGCCGCCGTAGCGAAAAAACGTATGGTATTGGGTCAATGTGAAAAAGTCATGTTTAACGTGGGCGGCTGGAAGAAAGCACGCCAGGAACAACAGATGCGGGATTGGTTTGGTTTTGTACCTCAATATCTGATTACGGTTGATGCTGCATTTTGTGAACAAGCCTCAGATCGTGAATTCTGTCGGCTGATTGAGCATGAGCTTTATCATATCGGTGTAGAGCGTGATGAAGATGGCGAAATCATTTATAGCGACCATACTGGCTTACCTAAGCATTATTTAGCTGGCCATGACGTTGAAGTGTTCTTTGGTGAAACTAAGCGATGGGGTGCAGACGAGTCTGTAAAACGGCTTCTGGAAATTGCCAAGAATGCGCCGTTTGTATCAGAAAAAAGTATGGCTGCGTGTTGTGGGAATTGTGTGATTGGTTAGGGCTGAAAGGCTCATTTTTTTGGCTGTCTTGCATGACGTAGCATGACAAAGGGGTAATTATGGCGGCACTTAAAGAGCCTATAAAAATCTTTATAGTTCAGTCTCTTGCTTGCTTTGAAACACCTCAACAAGTAGCAGATGCTGTCATGCAAAGATTTAACATCGAAATTGATCGTCGGCAGTGTGAAAATTACGACCCAACCAAGTATGCAGGCCGAAATCTCAGTAAGAAATTAAAGGATCTGTTTGATAAAACGCGTGAGGATTTCCGAAAGAATATTTTTGATATTCCGATCGCTAACCAAGCATTTCGACTGAAAGAAATTCAGAAAATGTATGAGGATGCTGGAAAGAATAAAGTATCCAAACAGAATCTGTTGAAATTGGCTTATCAAGAAACAGATGCACGCACAACCAAGCAGGAAATAACTGGCCCAGACGGCGGTCCATTGCAGAATGAAAATACAACCTATGTAACTGCCTCGAAAGAATTGGTAAGGCAGGTGATGGATGAACTCGAAAGTAAATACTAGCTTGCTGGAAATGCAGATCGAGCAGGAACGGTGCGAGAAAGAACATTTATTCTTTACGCGCCGTTTTTTTCTGCCACGTATGGGCTTCAAGTTCTCGGTCAATTGGCACCATGAATACATAGCCTGGGCAATTGATGAAGTTATTACCGGACGAATCGAAAACCTAGTTATTAACGTTCCACCTGGTTCAGGTAAAACTGAATTACTGACTAACCTAATTGCACGCGGTATCGCTCGAAATCAGCGTTCAAGATTTTTATATTTGTCATTCTCGCAGTCACTTGTAGAGGATGTTTCATCCACGGCGCGAAACATCGTCAAATCGGCAGATTTCCAAGGCTTATGGCCAGTTAAGATCTCGACCAGTACCGATGCTAAGGCGAGTTGGAAAACAACTGTAGACGGCTATGAAGCAGGTCACGTTTATTCTGCTTCAATGGGTGGTCAGGTTACGGGCCGCCGTGCAGGTACATTGGCTGATAATGGATTTACCGGTGCGATTATCCTGGACGATCCGCTCAAGCCTGAGGATGCATTCAGTAAGACGGCACGTAACAAAGCAAATCGTAAGATTCTGAACACGGTCAACTCACGT
The DNA here is from genome assembly GCF_002339435.1 of Acinetobacter sp. UBA2581. Taxonomy (NCBI): domain Bacteria; kingdom Pseudomonadati; phylum Pseudomonadota; class Gammaproteobacteria; order Moraxellales; family Moraxellaceae; genus Acinetobacter; species Acinetobacter sp. UBA2581. The sequence continues at coordinate 4,310 of NZ_DDLD01000091.1, forward strand.
AAGGCTAAGTCCTCCACACCAATTATTCTGATCATGCAGCGTTTACACGTTGAGGATCCGACTAACTTTGTGATGACGGGTAACGTCCCGGGCAATTGGCATCAGATTTCGATACCAGCCCTGATTGATGATGAATACATCAATGCCTTGCCAGAGCATATTCGAAAGAAAGTGCCGCGAGATGTCGAACGTGACGAAAAAGGCCGTCAAAGCTACTGGCCATTAAAAGAATCTTTACTGTCGTTACTGCAGCTGGAGAAAGGTGGCCAAGACAAAGACGGCGCTACGGTATCTCGGTATACATTCAGCAGTCAGTATCAACAGGCACCGAAAAAGCTCGGTGGAGATCTGGTCAAGGCTGAATGGTTTGATCGATACCTTGAGTTACCAGTTTTGAAATGGCGTGCGATCTGGGCAGATACAGCACAGAAGATTAAAGAACATAACGACTACTCAGTTTTCTTATGTGCAGGCCTTGGGTATGACAACCGGCTTTACATCATTGATGTGCGCCGTGGCAAATGGGAAGCACCTGAGCTGATTAAGGAAGCCAAGGCTTTCATCAATAAGCACAAGGAAAGCAATACCAAGATCGGCAAACTTCGTTACATGGCCATTGAGGACAAAGCATCTGGAACGATGTTGATCCAAAACATTTCGCGTGAAACGACATTACCAATTAAGGCAATCCAACGTGATACAGACAAACTGACCCGGACCATGGATGTGGTGTTCTATGTCGAGGATCGTCGTGTTGTTCTGCCTGTAAGTGCGCCATGGTTGCTGAACTACATTGAAGAAATTGAGGGCTTAAAAGCTGATTTCACCCATGAGCATGATGACCAATGGGATCCAACGATTGATGCGATTAATGATTCTCTTGCGAAAAAGCCGACTGTATTTGATTAGAGGTATTTATGGCTAAAGATAAAAAGTCGGATACAGGCGGTAAAATTAAAACGCTTGTAGCTGATGCAGTAAAACAGGCTATTAACGTTATTGGTGATGCTGGTGCATATACGAACCTGGTATCGAATATTGGTACAGAACGTGATAAAGCGGCACACGGTAAATTTGTACGGAAAGACATTGACGATGATCAGCTTGAAGCGGTATACCAAAACTGGCTCGCACGCCGTATCGTCAATCGTCCTGCATCGGACATGCTTCGTGCTGGATGGTTCTATGAAGGCATACAAGGTGGTGATTTAAAGCGCCTTGAAGAAGCGTGTAAGGCGTTTCACTTAGAGCATGTGCTTTTATCAGGCTTGATTCTTTCTCGTCTCTACGGCGTTGTGTACATCCTGCTTGGAACGGCTGATGGCGGTAACTTAGATCAACCTTTAGATATTTCGAAACTTGGCCAAGGTCGTTTGGAATTCTTTACGGTGGTTAAGAAGAAATATATCAAACCGGACAAAAACACATATTTGCCACCGTCGGCATGTTGTGGATTGCTCAAACAGCCTGAATTTTACGACATGAAGATGGGAAATGAGGCGAAGAAGCGCATTCACTATTCTCGCTTAATCCGTATTGCCCATGCGGATGTGGTGAATGAAGAACCTCAAAGTATTTTGCAGGAAGTCTATGAGGACCTGCTCGATCATGCCAGTGTTAAGCGTGGATCCGCCAGCCTGATTCATGAATCTAAGATTGATGTTATTCAAACGCCTAACCTGGTCGACAAGATCAAAGAGGATATGAAAGGAGTCATGGAGCGCTTTATGTCTGTGGGCTTGATGAAAAGCTTGAATGGCATGCTGGTCCTTGATGCTGAGGAAGAATACAGTTCCAAGACATATAACTTCGCTGGCTTGCCTGACATGATGCGTGAATTCTCAGTCCAGACGGCGGGTGCGGCAGATATTCCCTATACGATTCTGTTTGGCCAATCACCTGCAGGAATGAATGCTACTGGTGAGCATGACACTCGTAATTATTACGACTCAATTGCCACTAAGCAGGAATGGGACCTCAAGCCGATCTTAATGAAGTTTCTTACCGTGATCTGCCAGTCTACGTTTGGACGCCAGATTCCTGAACTGAATGTGGTGTTCAATCCACTTTGGCAATTGGATGCGAAAGTCCGTGCGGAAGTGGAAAAAGCGAATGCAGAACGCGACGAGAAATACTTAAACATGGCCATCATTACTGAGCCTCAGATTGCACGTCAGTTAGTTATCGACGGCGTTTACTCAGTCATTGATGAAAATCACATCAAAGAATTGGAAACGATGGTGAAGCCAAATGACGACGATGATACAGATCCTTAAACCACAGCTTCAGCAGATCAAAAAACGCAAGAAAGGACGCAAGGCAAAGCCTAAGGCAGTCAAAGTCAATCGCCGTGTTGAGCTGTTCTATACACGTCAGCTTTTGGAAATATCCAAGTATTGCCAGGAACAAACCAAGGATTTTGTTTTACCCACCGTAGGGCAGAACATTGGTGATAGCTGGGTGACGGATCTATTCACGGCGTTACGTGAAAAGATGGTTAAGTACACCATGGAAGTGTCGGTATCTTTAGCCACTAAGGTGGTTATGGATACCAGCAAGGAAGTAGATAAGCAGATTGCTAGTCATACCAAGACTATTCTTGGTGTGGACCTTACGCCGTTTTTCCGTGGTGCCGATATTCAGGATGAAATCGATAATCAGATTGCTGCAAATGTCTCTTTGATTAAGTCTATTCCAAGCCAATACACCGATAAGCTGGAAGCATTGGTGATGGGTGCCTTGCAGACAGGGCAGACCAATGAGGAACTGGCTCAGGAAATTAAAAAGCTTGGGCATAGTACTGACTTTCGTGCACGGATAATCGCAGCCGACCAAATGGGCAAGATCAACGGCGCCATCAATAAGAAGCGTCAGGAATCCATGGGTGTCGAAACTTATGTATGGCAGTCAGCAAAAGATGAGCGTGTGCGACCAGATCATGAAAAAAAGCATGGTGAAACATTCCGATGGGATGATCCACCAAGCGGAGGGCATCCAGGTCAACCAGTTCGATGTCGATGCACAGCATTGCCGAATTATGAGGATATTTTGATTGACTGAGTATTTAGCCATTAAGTCTAAGTTCTTCAATTCTTCTAAGATATCCATTTCGTGCATGGTAAATACTTCCCTTAGATTTAATTAAATGTTTTAAATATCTTTCTAATTCTTCTAATGAAACTTCTTGCTCTTCATCACTTAAACTGGTTATTAACTTATCAATCACCTCTTCTGGAGTCTCTGTTAATCTCATAATTTTATTAAAATATTCATGATAATTATAATCACACCCCTCTAAATTATCGTTGAGTGTTTTATTTTGAGTATTGAGAAGTCTGGAGAACTCATATTTAAGTTCTTCATTTTTATGTTTGATTTCATAAATAAGATCTTTGCATTCATATGCTGCACTTAGAATAGAAAGTTTTAATTCAAAAAACCTTTGCTGTTGGGATAGTTTTATTTGTGTTTTTGCATATAGTGCAGCAATAACTGCAAATATCAAACCAATTAGAGCAAATATGGTCTGTAATTGGGCTGAGTTATTCTCAATTATGTTCCATAAATTATTAAGACAATTCATTTTTATAACCTAGTATTTTTTATTAGTTTAATTACTACCAACATACATAACCACCTCAACAGGTGGTTTTTTTATGAGCTCAATTTATGAAACTCATTTACCAACTCAAAATTGGTGACTTTGCACCAAGCGAAAGTACACGCTCATTTACTCAAGAAGGGTATCTGAAATGCATCAATGTGCGCTTGGCTAAAGCACCTCAAGTCCGTCAGTACTACGCTTATGAATTTCCAAATTTGGAAGGCTATTCAGCGGATCAGGTCATCAATGTCTATGTGGCAGCAGAGGATCTATTCAAACCGGAAGTGATCAAGAGCTTCGACGGCGTAGATGCAACGGACTATCACCCACCTAAAAATGAAATCAATGCTTCCAACTGGAAGGACTACCATATTGGCGAGTGTGAAAACGTACGCCAGGAAGGGGAATTCATGCTGGGTGATCTGATCATCAAAGATCAGAACAGTATCAATGCTATTCAAAATAATGAGCGTGTCGAGATCTCATTAGGCTATGCGGCTGATCTTGTCCTTGAACAAGGCACGGCACCTGATGGTACGCCGTATCAAGCCAAATTTATCAATTTTAAAGGCAATCACGTGGCGCTGGTGAAATACGGTCGCTGTGGCGGTGATTGTCGCGTCGGTGACCATAAACCAAACCCAAAGGGGAAAAAGATGGAAGTTAAAGTAAACGGTATTCGCTTTGAGATTGGTGACAACCAAGCGCTAGCTGATGCTGTAAAGCAACAAGAAGACCAGCTTGAAAACTTAAAAGCAGCAAAACTCAAAGTCGGTGATAAACAATTTGCCATCGGTGATGAATTGCCAGCCGTACAAGCAGTGGTTGATACCTTGCAGACTGAAAATGCAGAACTGAAGCAAAAAGTCGGTGATCTTGAGAAAAACCAAATCACACCTGAAAAGCTTGATCAGGTCGTGGCTGAACGTGCGTCAGTGGTTGCGGATGCCGTTGCCTTGGTACCAGGTATCAAAACTGAAGGCTGTTCATGTGAGCAAATCAAACGTGATGTGATTGCAGCCAAAGCAGGTGACACATTGGTGACCGCTGTACTGGGTGGTGTCGCCGTGGGTGATGCTAAACCTGAACAGATCGACACGGTCTTCCGTGCACTGTCAGCAGTGAAGTCGACCACACCAGGCAATGCCGTGGGTGATGCATTACATCAACAGCAACAACAGCAAAACCAAGGTCAAGCCCCTAAAGAAAATAAGGGTTATGACAAGTCTGCTGCATACAAAACAATTTAAGGGGAACTTGAATCATGGTTCAGCAATTAAATGCGGTGGTCGGTCAGCGTGGCCGTTTAACTGCTAAAGAAGTTGTACTGTCATTACCGCTTTCAGGTCTGACTTTAGTCAATGACGGTGATGTGGTTGTCCGCACGACTGATGGCAAATCAGTAACGGCTGTGTCAGGTGCTACACCTACACGTTTTGGTGTGGTGGTACGCCACGGCGTTGGTAAGACAGGCAAAACGGCGGCTGGCAAAGAAGCTTATAAAGCGGCTGATATGGTGCCAGTGATGTTTGAGGGTGCAATTTGGGTCAAGCCTACAGCGCCAATCACTGACATTACTACTGCGGTTTACGTAAAAACTGCAAACGGTACCACAGCAGCGCCGTTGGGTTCTTTGTCGAGCTCAGCAACTGACGGAACAGTATTACCAGGTGCAGCATGGGAAACCGTGACAGGTGCCGATGGTTTAGCCCTTCTTAATCTTCGTGGAGCTTAATTAAACATGAGCAAATTAGCAAAAATGAAAGCGCGTTTAACGCCGATTTCACATGCCATTCAGGCACAAGTTGGCGATGCGTTCAACATGGATGCATTGGCACAGCTCTTCGTAAAGATCGAAGAACAAAACGAAATTACACCACAGCTTGCACAGGTCCTTGACTACGCCAAGTTCATCCCAGTGACCAATGTAAATGCGGTTTATGGTGGTGGTGAAATCCTGTCTCGTAAAAAAGGCGTGGGTATCGGCGAAGACTATGCTGGTACAGGTGATGATATTCCGCTTGCAGAAGTTGAATACGATACTGTAAGCCTACCAGTGAAAGTCGGTGTGATTGGCTACCAATATTCAGTGGTTGAATTGGCGACCGCACAGCAAATGAACCTCACGCTTGAAGCGGATAAAGTTCAGGCTGCAAATTTAGCAGCTGAAAAGCACATGTCGAATGTGGCTTGGTATGGTTACACCAAAGCCAATGCGAGTGGTCAACTTGAACAGGTGAATGGCTTCTTAAACCAAACAGGCGTCACTATTGTGACAGGTCAGCATGATTGGTCTACGGCGACCATTGAAGAGGTTTTATCCGACTTCAATAACTCATTGGCTGATTCGTCAGATTTGTTTGATGGTGATTCTTCAATTGAGCCTGATACCTACCTGATGGCGTCAGCGCAATACACACACCTTTCAACACGTGTGGTACCAAACTCAGGTGGTAAAACATTCCTGAAGTACATTGAAGAAAACAACATCTTCACCACTCAGGGCAAAACATTAACCATCCGTGGTTCTGGTCGTGGCAATGGTAAAGGTACCGCTGGTGCTGACCGTTCAATCATCTATCGCCGTGATCCATCATGTATCCAGTTCAAAGGCAACAGCATTGAGTTCTTGACGGCGCAACCGAAAGGCCTGGATGTACTTGTGCCAGGCCACTACAAATACCAAGGTGTTTGGCTGAAGCGTGTTGATTCACTTCGTTACCTTGACCATGCATAAGGATTAAAATCTCATGGCTAAATATTCATACACATACAGCGGCTCTAATGCCGCTTTTGTTTTTGCAGGCCTGGTGACTTTACCTAAAGGTATCGCCGTAGTAGTTGAAGCCAATCACCACAAAGCACTTCAAAAGAATAAGTTTGCCAAGCATCTGATTGATGCAGGTGAGCTGGCTGTTGAAGAAGTTGCAGAAGTTGGTGATTCTAAACCTGCTTCAGGTCGTGGTAAGGGTGCTCAATCAGGCAAAGATGATGGTAAAGGCAAGGATGAATCCAAACCTGCTGAGCTTACAATTGATGACGTGCGTAAAGCGCTGACTGATCTTGAAATCACCTTTGCTGAAGATGAAACCCTTGAGCAGTTGCAAGAAAAACTTGCTCAAGCTACCGAATAAGGTGAGCTATGGACCCACAAGCTTTTAAGTTGAAGTTTAAGTACGACACGGCGCTGATGAATCTACCCGATGCAGAAATTGCAGACGCATTAGAGGAAGCGGATCTCGTTGTGAAGTCACTTGAATTTGGTGATCTGAAAGAACGTGCTGTGGGTCTATATGCAGCACATATTCTCAAGGTTGCACTCAAATCAAAGTCAGGTAACAGCTTTTCAGATGCGTCGAGTATGACCATTGCAGGTCAGAGCGTGAGTTTTTCACGTTCTGGTACCGATGCGTTTTACAACCAAAGCATTTATGGCCAACGTTATTTGGCATTAAAAAATTCAATTCCAATTGGCAATGATGGTACCAATCCCAATCGTTTGGGCGTTGGAGCTTTCGTTGTTTAGGAGCAAGGCATGTCATTTAAGTATCAAGCGCCTGATCATTTCAAAGCGACTTCGCTTGAAATTGCAGGCATCACATACAAGGTTGAAAAAGGTGTGATCGAGTCGGATACCGACATTGCACACATCTTGGCACCACATGGTTTTAAACGTGCGGTTGCTGAAGCCAAAGCAGAACCGAAAAAGGAAACTGCTGCTGCAAAGTAGGTGATGTATGAGTGATTACCGTGTTGATGCTGATGTTGATTTTAACGAGGTCAATGAGCGTGTACGTGCTGAAATACGACGCACGGTAAATGCACTCACACTTAAACTTCAGCGCACTATTCAGGAAGACATGCTGACAGGTCAGCGCCTGAATGTGCAGTCTGGGCGTTTAAGAGGATCCGTTTCATCTAAGGTGGAAGAGGATAAGGACTGGATCGAGGGTACAGTCGGTGCGGGTGGTGCTTTAGTACCTTATGCCTTTGCTCATGAATTTGGCTTAAAAGGCACGATGGCCATCAAGGCACATTTGCGCACGATTAAGAAAGTCTTTGGTCTGCCAATCACACCACGTCAAATCATGATTAAAGCCCATTCACGTAAAGTCGACATGAAAGAGCGCCGTTTTATGCGTGATTCACTGGATGAAGTGGCGAAGATCGTACCGAAGAATATTGATGCTGCAATTGAAAGGGGATTAAGCAGTGAATAGTGAAGCCATTTACCAAGCATTGTTTAATCGCTTGTCAGGCATCGAGGGGATTAAAACCACAAGTCGCCGTTTAAAGCATTTCAATCATGTTGCACCTGAAGAGCGTCCAGCTTTATTCGTGACCCAAGGTAATCAAACCGAAGCACCAGTGAAAGGCTTGGATGCCAAGGTTGAACTTGAAGCGGAAGTGTACGTTTACATTCATGAATCAGATCCATCCATACCGCCGTCGGTACAGTTGAATCAGATGATTGATCAAGTGCGTGCCAAGCTTGCACCGGATAATCCTGACATCTGCGAATACCAAACCTTAGGTGGATTGGTCGAGCATTGTTGGATCGAGGGTACGATCGAAGTTTTTGAAGCAGTGGAAAACATGCTTGATGACCAAGGGATTTCGATTATTCCGATCCGGATCCTCACCACTACCTAAAGCAATTTATAAATTCCATGACCGCCACTACGGCGGTTTTCTCATTTTTAAGAGGTCGATATGGCTCAATATTTATTTGGTGCCGGTAAAATCTTTGCCACACCATTACAGGATGTGCACGGTAATCCAATCACCAACGGCACACCAGTTGAAGTGGGCGTAGTGCAGTCAACGTCAGTTGATATCAGCTATGACTTAAAAGAACTCTATGGCCGTGGTCAGTTCGCCGTAGACGCCGCACGCGGTAAAGGTTCAATTAAGTGTAAAGCGACTATGGGTCGCATCAACGGCGCATTGTTGAATTCCATTTTCTTTGGTGGCGTGGTCACTGAAGGTGGTATTACTGCAGTAGCACAGACCATCAATGGTGAAGTCGTTGCAGCGTCAGTAACACCAGTCGTTCCGAACAGCGGCACATTCTTGAAAGACTTGGGTGTGACAGATGCCAAAGCAGTTCCTTTAAAGCGTGTAGCAAGTGCACCGGTTGCAGGTCAATACAGTGTGGATGAAGCGGCAGGTGTTTATACCTTTGCAGCAGCTGATGTGGGTAAAACTGTTTTTATCAGCTTTAAATACACAGCGACGGTGGCAGGTGCCAAGTCAGGTGTCGTAAGCAATTTGGATATGGGTTATACGCCTGAATTCAGTGTTGATCTGTTCCGTGACTACAAAGGTAAATTCTTTGGTATGGAATTCTTCCGCTGTGTCAGCAATAAGCTTGCCTTTAGCTCAAAACAGGATGATTACGATCTACCTGAGTTTGAATTCCAACCAATGGCCGATGATTTAGGCCGTGTCTTCAAATGGACTACTTCGGAGTAATACCAAATGCAATTTAACCAGGTCGAAAACCCACGTGGTAATCCGCTTAAAATTAACGGCCAGATTTGGATTTTTGCGCCGTTGTCATTAGGTGCTGCTGAAAAGCTGATGCCAAAGCTTAAAACCTTTGATCCAAGTGACTTTGCTTTAGTGGCAGATGTTGCTTATGGCTCTTTAAAGCGTAACTATCCTGACATTACACGTGAATTTATTGCTGATGAACTGCTTGATGTTGGTCACGTGAACGCCGTATTTGAGACGGTCATGGGGGCTTCTGGTCTGGTTTATACAGGTGAAGACGAGCAGGCAACCGATTCGGGGGAATAGACTGGGAGGAACTGTACACGCATTTGGTGCTGACTTTGGGCAAGGGTTACGACTATGTGCGTAATGAATTGGATTTCCCAAGAGTCAAAGCATTGAATGCGTATCAAAAACAGTGTCCTCCCAGCCATGTCGGTATTCAGCGATTATGTCGAATCCTTGAAGCATTTATGGGAATTGAAGACAGTACCGGTTCAGATGATTTGCAAAACGATGATGAAGATGATTTGTTTGCGGATCTGCAGAACTTTCCTCAGGGTGGCTAAGGTTGCCCTGATTGATTTATATACTTGAGTTGGTTAAAGTTTGTGTGACTTTATAACAAATGGCAATAAAAATGGCTTTAATCAATTGCAAGGAATGTGGGGCGCAGGTTAGTACGCAAGCATCAAGTTGTCCAGGTTGTGGTGCAAAAGTAAAAAAACCGACTTCAAAATTTACTTGGGTAGTGTTAGGCATAATTATACTAGGAATTATCGGAGCGATGGCTGGTGGTGAAAATAATGGAGGCTCATCATCGGGGACTCCAACACTTTCACCAAAAGAGCAAGCCTTGCAGAATTTAGAATTCAATTTTGATTGGAGCAAGGGTGGGTTTGAAAGCATCATGATGATTGATATGACTATCAAGAACAATGGGGATAAAGATATTAAAGATTTCACTGTTGAGTGTGAGCATTCTTCAAATAGTGGAACGAAAATTGACAGTAATAAACGTGAGGTTTATGAAATCATTAAAGCTGGTGAAACTAGAACATTCAAAGAATTCAATATGGGTTTTATTCATTCACAAGCAAAATCTTCAAGCTGTGGTATTACAAACCTAGTTGTTATGTAATATGTGCTCTATGACAAAATCTAATGAATCGAATGCTAAATTCGGACTTTTTGAAATTAATCTTACAGATTGGTGGGTATCCGAATTCACAGACAGTGAAAGGGATAGTTTTTTTGATTTGCTTAAGCAAAAGCATTTTGATTTTACTGAGCTAAATAAAAGGACGGTTATCAACAATGAATCTTTTCTAATCATAGATGAAGCCATAATTCCCTTTTTGGAAAACCTATCAGTTTGGTTGAAAAATTCTCCAGAATTATCACATAAGCTGTTTTTAAAATTTTTAGATGTCGCAGCCTCAGATCCAGTTGCAGATTGTACCAAGCTGGCAAATGATAAGTTATATAGAAATTGGTTTATCTTAAGACACTTAAGTTTATATAACATTCACAGTCAAATAAAAATGGGAGTTGAAAGTGCTGAATTCAACGATGGTAATTATGAAACTGCTCCTGCTACCTGTAAGGAATTAAATGGCAAGTCATTTAGCTTTAACGATGATTTAGATTTTATTATTTCCCATTGGCAAGATTTTAAACCAACGTGTCGCTGTGTCCTACTACCCAATTATTCCGACATATTGATTGATTAAGCACCTCAGGGTGCTTTTTTTATACCTACTTTATTCCGCCTCACGGCGGTTTTTTTATGCCTGCGAGATAGGAATCATGAGTAACAATCGAGTAGAAGTGCATGTCGGTGCGAAAACTTCCGACCTTAAAAAGGGCATGAATGATGCTGAAAAAATCGTTAGTGACGGCGCTAAACGGATTGAAGATACAGGGAATAAAGTTAAATTTAAGCTGGACTTCTCAAATATCAAAACCGGATTAGATGATGTAACGAAGAATATCAGTAACAGATTTGAAGATATTGGAAAATCCATTTCAGGCAACCTAGCTAAAAATTTTGCCGCCGTAGGTGTGGGAATTGCTGCTTCAGTTGGGACAGCGGTTATTGGATTGGCGTCATTAACGTCTGAAGTTGGTCGAGCGTCTAAGGAATTGGAAATTCAAGCACGATTGGCCAATACAACCACAAAAGAATTCCAAGAGTGGGCATTTGCCTCTAAATCAGTCATGGTCGAGCAAGACAAGCTATCTGACATCATGAAAGATGTGAATGATAAGTTTGGTGATTTCATGCAAACTGGTGGCGGAGAAATGGCTGATTTCTTCGAAAAAATTGCACCAAAAGTGGGGGTGACTGCCAAAGAGTTCCAAGGTCTTACTGGTCCGCAAATCCTCGAAAAGTATTATCAAACTTTAGAGAAAGCCAACGTATCCCAAGCTGAGATGACTTTCTACATGGAGTCAATCGCTAATGATGCAACGCTCTTGGCTCCATTGCTAGAAAACAATGCTGAGAAGCTAAAAGAGTATTCAAAACAAGCGCATGAACTTGGCTTGATCATGGATCAGGATGCAATTGCTAAGACAAAGGAATTCAATACTGCCTTAAATACGATCCAACAGACTATCGATGGGGTATTTACCAGACTAGCAGCTCAAGCAGCACCTGCGCTTACTAATCTAGCAAATGATTTTCTTACTTTTGCTTCTACTGCAAGAGAGGGGATAGATGCTGCTGTAACAGCGATAATTACAACTTTTGAAAGCCTACTTGATATTGTCCAAACAGTATTTAGTACGATAGGTGGAATTTGGAGTGATTTAACAGCTGATATTGGTGATGGGTCGATTCAACAAGTTGGGTTTATCGATCTAGTTGCTGGTGCGATGAATGGATTCGCAGCCGTAGCAGTTGGTCTAAAGGTTAGTATTGAAATTGCTTTTGCTGCTATTCGTGCGGTCGTCGCTACAGTGTGCCAAGCAATCAATATTTCGGTAAATACGGTAGTGAATGTATTCGGAGGATTCCGAGATACGATTCAATTCGGCCTTGACGTCCTATCGATTAAGTTCCAAACGTTTGGCAATGTGGTTAGCAATGTATTGAACTTTAACTTTTCAGGTGCGAAAGCATCTTGGGAAAGTGGGTTATCACAATTAGGCTCCATTACCGATCGTTATACAGGTCAGATGCAGTCGCGCCTAAATAATTTAAAAACAGGTTGGAACACTGGTGTTAATAACGCCGCCAATGCTTGGGGTACAGCTGGTGATAGTATTTCGAATTCTGCCAATACTGGAAATCAAAGACTCCAATATTTGTTTTTAAAAAATCCATCAGGTGGCATATCTAAGCCAGTATCTCAACCAAAACCAAGTACGTTTAATCCATCAAAAGGTATTGGTACTGGTGTTAAAGATGCAAAAGGAACTTCGGCAAAAGCTAAATCTGATGCGGATGCAAAAGCAAGAGAACGTGCAGCTGAACAAGCTGAAAAAGCCCTTGCAGATATTCGCTACAAGTATGCATCCAAAGAGCAAAAAATTGCTTTGGATTTAGCTAAATCGATTGAGGAAATTGAAAAATCTAAGGTTTCAAGCGCTGAAAAAGTAGCATTTAAAGTACAGGCTGAAAAAGATGCTGCTGAAAAAATTAAAGCATTAAGACTGCAGGAGTTTGAGGAAACCAAACAAAAGATTAATGCTGAAATTGATTTTAAAGAGAAACAATCTCAGCGATATTACGAGATTGAGATGGCAACAATTCAAGCCGAATTTGATGCTAAGAAAATCTCAAATGTTGAAAAGATTCGTTTGGAAAAAGAGCTAAGCGACAAGTTACTGCAAGAAAAACGCAAACACTTGGAAGAACGTCTTGCTTTAGAAGATCGCCAAACATCTATTTCAGGCAAAGAGGGCAAACAGAGTCAAATCAAAAGTCAAATTCTGGACATTGATGCTGATAAGAAAATTTCTGACACAAAACAGTCAGGACTTATATCAGATGCTCAAATGAAAGACTTTGAAGATAAGTTTGGTGGTTTGACATCACGTATGTCAGGGCTATGGGATAAAGGCATTCAAGCCATGATGAATGGCACGCTGACATGGAAAAACGCCATGAATGCCATTTTCACGGAATTGGCTGGGGCATTTGTTCAAAGCATGATTACGGCGCCAATGAAAAAGTATGCCGCTAGTTTAGCTACTCGATTGGCTGTAAAGCTTGGATTCATCAAAACTGAAACGGCTGCTGAAGTCGCAGGTCAAACTGCACAGACTGGCGCCGTAGTAGCAGGTGAAACAGCAAAAACAACTGCTACAGGTGTGGGAGTGTTTGCTCGTATCGGCCTCAAGATCATGGAAACCATCAAGTCCGTAATGATGTCAGCCTGGGAAGCAATGGCCAAAACCATGGCTTCAATTCCGTTCCCATTAAACATTGCATTAGGTGCAGCAGCTTTTGCTGGTGTGGCCGGCATTGTCGGCAAGATCGCTTCTGCCCGGGGCGGCTATGACATTCCTGCAGGTGTGAATCCAGTAACTCAATTGCACGAAGAGGAAATGGTCTTGCCTAAACAGCATGCCAATACGATCCGTGCTTTGGGTAAAAACTTAACCTCCGATGGAGGAATAGGTGGAGGCGGTGGTAGTTCAGCGCAAACATTTAACAATTTCACGATTCAGGCATGGGATTCAAAAGACGTACGCCGTTTTATGGAAAAGCATGGTCGTGAATTGGCAGGTGGTCTGAAAGGCTATAACCGTAATTTTGGGCGATAAGGGAGAAGGTTATGTCTGATGTATTGTTTCCTGAATTGCCAGGACTGGAATGGGATCTTAGCAAGAAACCCATTTTCAATACAAAGATTATGGAATCAGTGAACGGTCGGGAGCTTCGAGCAAGTTACCAGGCCGTTCCAAAGTATGAAATATCTTTGTCATTCGGCTTTCTTCGTGAATCGAAAGGGAAGAATGAATTACAGCAACTCGAAAGTTTCTTTTTAGAACGCCGTGGTGCATTCGATTCCTTTCTTTTCAAAATGCCTGAAGACTGTGAGTTTAAGTGCACTTTTACTGGTGATGGTGAAACTACAAATTTTCAGCTACATAAGCAGATGTATACATCACAAATACCGTTAGCACATACACAAGAATTTGAATCAGAAGATCCACTGATGTGGGCAGATGATTTAGATCAACCGATGTGGACTGATTTGGATGAGCGAATGTGGGAAACTCAATACAGCATCAGTAAAAATGGATTTATAACCTTGCCAGTGCCACTGGCAGAAGGCGATACGCTGACAGTATCAGGCACATATTACTATCGTTGTCGATTTGCTGACGATGAACAGCAATACACCAACTTTATGAGCAAGTTATGGAAAGCCAATAAGGTTGAGCTGATCGGATCTTTGGGAAATAAAGTATGAGAGCAGCTTCTGCAAAACTAATTGCGTTACTTGATGCTGATCAGTTTGTGATGGCGGATCTCTACACCATTACAACAGTGCAGGGCGATGTTTTTCGATATACGAATTATGATTTTGACCTGGTGGTTGCCGGTCAGGTTTATAACTCAGATGGCCCAATTATCAGCCGTGATGGAATCAGTCTTTCACTGGGTATTGAAGTCGATAATTTATCGATCAATATTGATTGTATTGACGATAACAAATGGAACGGCATCAACGTTGTTCAAGCATTTCATAATGGCCAATTAGATGGTGCTCGATTTAAGTTAGAGCGCATATTCATGGCTATGAATACACCAACGGACACCAGTGCCGGGACGATCAAATTGTTCGAAGGTCGAATCATTGAGCCTGACTTAGATCGCAATTCAATTCAAGCTAGTGTTGCATCAGATCTGGATGAATTGAACGTGCAAATGCCGCGAAATCTTTATCAGCCAAGCTGTACTAATACGCTATTTGACACGGCATGCGGTCTATTACGTCAAGACTTTATGGTGCAGACAAATATTGAAACGGGCAGTACTGCAGCACGAATTTTATGCCAGGTGAATCAGCCTCAAGGTTGGTTTACTCAAGGCGTGATCGAGTTTCTGGACGGTGGAAATGCTGGTCTAAAACGAACGATTCGAATGCATGAATCAGGTGCTTTGTTATTGACTTTGCCATTGTTGGAAGCACCACAGGCAGGGCAACGAATCAAGGTTTATCCAGGATGCGATAAGCGTTTGGAAACTTGCCAAAACCGTTTCGATAATTTCGCTCGTTTCCGTGGTGCGCCATTTATACCGGTACCAGAAACCGCAGTTTAACCAATTTTGTATTAATCCATACCCAGCCATTGAGCTGGGTTTTCTTATGGGGTCAGAAAATGCCTTTACCAAATATTCTGGAGTTTGCTGGGACAAATGTTACTCAGCGTAAATTTCAATTAGCACAAGGTAAATTACTAAATTTTGTTGGCGAGCTAGATAGTCGACTGGCTGCAACAGCAAACGGATATTTTAAGTCTTATCCTAGTTTGGCAGATGCAAACGCAGATATTGCAAATATTCCATTGGGTGTGTCTGTGAAAGTTTTGAGTGATGAAGAAGGCGGAGAGTATTATAAAGCTATATCTGGGGCAACAAGTTTAACTAAGAGTCCTTATGATCCGCTTACTATCTCAAAAGCAGCTATCGAAGAAAAAATCATATTTGAAGATGGTCTTGATATTACTGTTTTAAAAGACGCAAATGGGAAATCAGTATATAGAATTAAAAAAGACGGTAAAATTTATATCGTTGGCTTAGGTTCTGATATTGCATCTTCAATTAACGATCTAAATTCATTAGTATCGGTCACTGATTCGGAAAATCTTATTGAGTTACACGATATTAATGGTAATAAAACAATTATTCAAAATGCTAAAGGCGAGCTAATATTACCAACAATCGGTAACCTAACACTAGCGCTAAAGAATCTAGCTGGAAATTCGAAAAATAATGAACTCAATTTGAAGAATGCCTATTTATCAGGGAAATATGCAGATTATGTTTTAACAGAAAACATGCAGAATTTTGAGCATACAGATTATTTACTTAAAGCCTCAGAAGTACACGCAATGGGCGTTTTTCCACATGACGTCACAATGTTGAGAATCCCAGCAATTACTCGAATCGGAAAAAATAAATATTTATTATTTTTTGAAGCACGACAAAGCTGGGAAGATTTCGGAAGGAATAGTCAAGGAGTCGCAACAGTTACGGTTGAAGAAACAACTGGTGTGGCTTCTGTTTCTAATGTTCAATGCTTACATGCAGCATTCACTGATTCAGAAAATAAACTAAGAACTTTTATGAATGCGTGCGCTGTAAAGCTTGATAGCGGTCGCATCATTTGCTTGTATGTTCGCAGATATGGTTCAACAGAGCACCAATTATATAAGAGATATTCAGATGATGACGGTGTAAATTGGTCAGAATATGAAGATATTACGAGTGTAAAAGGCTCAACGGGTTGGAATGTACTTTGCCCTTGTTCACAAGGTTTAGTGAAACGACACGGGCAGCATAAAGGGCGTATCATTTTCCCACTCTGGCATAGTGGAACAACCTATGCGCAAATGCAGTTCCGATCGGGTTACATCTATTCAGATGACAATGGTGAAACTTGGAATTTGGGTGAGTTTGCGGATTATGCAAGCGCAAATGAGGTGCAATGTGCAGAAGATTTAAATGGCGACATGCTTTTTTCAATCCGGCTAGAGAGTAGAAATCCGCCGAAAGTATTGGCGCGACATTCCGATGCAACGAAAGAATATTCTGAGGTTAAACCTAATAAAGCACTTACAAATGAAATAATCATGTCAGGCTTGATACAAGGTGAAAATCGGTTTGATAAAACTGCAAACAAGTTTCAATTAACGGCATGTAATACAACATCACGTAAAGAGCTACTTATTCACACTTCATATGATGGAGGTGAAAACTGGATAACTCATCTTTTACCAACCACGATTAATCAGCCTGTTGCTTATTCATGTATTGAGAATTTATCAGCAAGCAAAAAGTTTTTGCTCTGGGAAGCAGACAATACAGTTAATTTAAAATATTCAGTGATTGCACTATCAAATTTAATTAATCAAGGACAATAATCATGTCAACTTTAGTTTTAAAATCAAAAAACGCTTTGGATGGAAACGTGGAGTCTTTAGACTTCACAATATATAAGCAACGTGTTTTAGCGGATGGTGGATTTATTGCAAATGAACAAGCTGTTAAAAATGCTTTTCAATTTTGTTATCAAAACAATTTAACATCGGCAGAAGTTTTTTCTGCAACAAGCGCAAATTGGGGGGTGAAGTTGTCAGGGGGCAAGCCGAAAAAACTTTATACATTGTTTGGAGAGGCAGGTGACATTGATGTAACAATTGGAACACCGAATAACATTAACTATGATACGACCAGTTTTGCATTTCCAACCATTGAGTTAAAGGCAGCCTCTGCAAATGTGCTAAAAACAAAGGGCGTTGCTAATAATGTTAAAAGTTCTGGGATTTTTGTGATCGCAAAAGCCCCGTTATTATCTACTGGTGCGAGTTATGGTGTATCTGGTGCATTTACACTAGGTGAGCTTTCGGAGTTATCCGATTCAGCATCAGCAGCTGAAACAGTTGATAAGCGTATGAACGCTTTATATTATAGACGTTTAACAAATACAGACATTGCAAACGCTTGGCACTATCTCTCATATGGTTATGGTCTACAAGGTACAATTATAACTGACAACGTTTTAGTAAATGCAACCACTTGGAGCAAGGCCGCAACTTATTTACAGCCTGGTTTGATGGAGTTTTTAAATAATGGCACTTTAGTTGGAAACAATACGACGGTGAAGGAGAAAACATGGATTAACAATCTTCATTTTAATGTCGGAGTATCACGAGACCCAGCTAAAGCTCCTTTGGTATGGTCTAGTCCGTTGTATGCCCATGTCGCAGAAGCTTGGTGTTTAATTAATACGACTTCTAATAAGATGAAATCACTATCAATGCGAACGGTGTAACAGTGGGGAAGAACTTAGAAGCCGTTGCCGAAGCCTTAACCTGGCTCGGCACACCCTATCATCACCAAGGGCGTGTCAAAGGTGTCGGTGTCGATTGTGCAACACTGCTTTGTGAAGTTTACGAAGCAGTGGGGTTAATTGATCATTACAATCCGGGTTCATATCCAGCCGACTGGCATCTTCATCAAATGGGCCAGCGTTATTTAGAACATATCCAGCAGTTCTGCGATGAAGTTAGTGAGCCTCAACCGGGTGACATTGTTCTCTATCATTTTGGCAAATGCATCAGTCATGCTGCAATTGTCGTCGAGTGGCCAACGATTATCCACTCATATATTCATCAGGGGGTCATCCTCCAGGATGGAACCAAAGGAAGTTTAGCCCGGCGAATTGCCGGGTTTTATCGTTTAAGAGGGCTATAAAATGGGTGGTGTTTTTGGTGGTGGTACCGTCAGTACATCTGACAAACGTATCAATTCAATGCGTATCCAGCAGTCAGCCTATGGTCTTTGCCAGCCTTTGGTTTACGGTAAAAACCGTGTCGCTGCCAATATGTTCTGGTATGGTGATTTTACGGCCACAGCCCATACAACAACGAAAAAGCAAGGTGGTAAGGGTGGTGGTGTAAAAACCAAGAACACAACTTATACCTATAGCGCGTCCTTCATGCTTGGTCTCTGTGAAAATAAGATTAAGGACATTGGGATTATCTGGCGTGACAAAGAACAGATTGTTCCTAAAACGGAAGGCGGTATTCAGCTTAAACCCATTGATCAGCTAGGGTTTGAATTATTTGATGGTGATCATAATCCTGTTTGGGGCTATCTCCCATCAAAGCATCCTGACCAGGCATTGCACTATCCATTTCTCGGTTATGTCGCATGTGCCAACTACGATCTGGGGGGGAGTGCCAGCTTATCGAATCACAATTTTGAAGTGATTAGCGATATTACATTCTCAGAAACGATTCAAGATGCCAATCCTGCAGATGTAATTGAAGACTTCATTACCAATCCACGTTATGGGGCATCACCCAGTCTGCAAATGGCAGATTTATCTGAATTTCGAACCTACTGTACAGCGACCAATTTGTTGATCAGTCCTGCTTTGACAGAACAGCGTGAAGCATTCGAAATCATCAATGAAATTGTTGAAGCGGTGAATTGTGCCGTGGTACCTAGTCCAGACGGTTTGAAGATCCGATCTTATGGTGACAGTGTAGTCAGTGGAAATGGGGTAACGTTCGTACCTGATCTGGAGCCGGTTTATCACCTTACTGATGACGATTTTCTAGGTGAAGATCAGCCAGTTCGGGTACGTCGAAGTCGTGATACTGATGCCTATAATCATTGCCAGATTGAATATGTAAACCGCTTCAATCAATACAATACTGAAACAGTGGAGGCTAAAGACCAAGCAAATATTGAAATGTTTGGTCTACGTACACAAGATCCGGTCAAGCACGATTTTTTCTGTGAACCTAAAATTGCCCGCCATGCAGTGCAGTTGCTATTGCAGCGAAAACTTTATGTCCGTAATGAATATGAGTTTGAATTGGGCTGGAAGTACTGCCGTTTAGAGCCGATGGATATTGTGACGATCACAGATGAATCTTTAGGCTTGAATCGTTTCCCAGTGCGGATCACGCGTGTCGAAGAAGATGAAGATGGAATGTTGTCTATTACGGCTGAAGAACTGGCTGTTGGATCTCGCTCTGCGGTTGAATATGATCTGCAATCCTCAAATGGGTACCAAGGTGGAAATGAAGAACCAGGAAACGTGAATGCACCAAATATTTTTGAGCCACCATTAGATTTGACTAGCGGTAAAAATCAGATATGGGTAGCTGTATCCGGTGGAATTAATTGGGGCGGCTGTAATGTCTGGGTCAGCCTGGATAATACAACTTATGAAATGGTTGGTACGATCTATGGGTCTGCTCGATATGGTGCCCTGGTTTCAGCGATTGATGCAGATGATACCGAGATGCAGATTCAGTTGAATACATCCAGCCAGATGTTCAGTGGTACGGTTGAAGATGCTGAAGTTGATGCAACTCTATGTAGAGTCGGTGACGAATATATTAACTATGTTGAGGCCACATTGAATGGATCTGGGCTGTATACATTGAGTGACCTGATTCGTGGACGTTTTGATGATGCAGGGCCACATAATTCAGGTGAATCATTTGTTCGTATTGATCGTGCTATTTTTAGCCATGATTACAATGAAAATATGGTTGGAAAACAGATTTATCTGAAGTTCACCAGTTTCAATGGATTGCAGCAAAAAGAACAGACTCTGGATGAAGTAGCGGCTTATAGTCACACTATTACTGGCAGCCGTCCATCTGGCGTAAAAGGTCTATCGCTTCAGTCAGCCTTTGAAGGTACAAGCTTTAAGGTTCAATGGCAAAGTGCAGCTGGTGCCACAGGGTATATCGTTCAAATCATGTCAGGTGGTGTATTGCTACGTGAAGTTGAAACGACAAATACTGATTATAGTTACAGTATGGATGAAGCCAAGATTGACGGTGTTCAGCGTGCTTATACAGTTCGTGTTGCAAGTAAGAACGGCTCGATTGTCAGTACCTTTGCGGAGCTGAATATCAGTAATCCGGTGCCACCACAATTGTTGAACGTCTACACCTCTGCCACTGCAGATTCGATCACAGTGACTTGGATTCCAAGTGAAGTACCGGATCTGAAAGATTACCAGGTGTGGATCAGTACCAGTGCTAATTTTGATCCTGATTCAACAGAAGCACGTTGGACCGGTACAGAAAATGCTTGCACGATTACTGGCTTGCAATCGACGACCACATATTATGTGCGTGTTGCTGCACGAGATGTTTGGAAACCGACATCATGGAATTACTCGGCACGGATCACACAAGCAACAGCTGAAGCATAATCTATGGACAACTAACAGCACCTTTTTAGGTGCTTTTTCAATGCCAAAAAATAGGGGGGATCATGCAGGAGCATGAAAAAACATTTTGGATGCTTGTTGTGATCGGGGCTGTCATCGGCCTGTCTAAACTTCTGGTATCTGAGGAAAGGCTAACTGTTCGACTTGTTTTGGGTCGGACTATTTTGGGATCAGCTTCATCCGTTTTGGCTGGTGGGGTCTTATTACAAATTCCAGATATTCATCCATTAGCTTTGATTGCAATTGCATCAGCTCTGGGAATTCTTGGAAGTACATTTATTGAAAACTGGCTTAAAAATAAAGCCGCTACTTGGAGCGCCAAATGAAATTAATTGAGCAAAGTGCCTGGAAGTATCTTTCTGTAAAGCTCCCAATTTTGGGGGCTTTTTTATTGCTTGTCGTTATTCCGGCATTGCAATGGGCGATGGACTTTAAAGTGATCCCTGTTGAGTACCATGCATTTATCACAGGGTCGGTCATGGTGTTTTTATCCTGGCTTGGTAAGAAGATTTATCAACCAAAACTGCATCAACCACAGCTCATGGGGATTAATAGCCTTTTATCCAGCCCTCAAAAAACCAATGATTTAGCGTGGATGGTTGAGGCTAAAAAGCATATCGGGTTGCGTGAGAACACAAGTAAGACCAAACACAATCCAACTATTTTAAAGTGGCTGAAATCACTTGGGGCTTGGTGGTCTGAAGATGAGACTGCATGGTGTGGAACTTTTATTGCCCACTGTTTAAAAACGGCAGGTGTGAAATATCCAAAACATTGGTATCGGGCGCTGGATTATGTGAATTACGGATCAAAATTGTTTAGGCCCGCTTATGGCTGTGTGGCGATCAAGTCACGTAAAGGTGGTGGCCATGTCTGCTTTGTTGTGGGGCGTGACAGTAAAACTGGCAAGTTGGTCTGCCTGGGTGGCAATCAGTCCAATATGGTTTCTTATGCCCTATACGCTGAATCGGAGTTTCAGGAATTCCGTTGGTTTGGCATGACTAATCGCCCAGCAGATCACCGCTACAACCTTCCGATTATGTCTGGTGTAACTGCAACAGGAGTATCCGAATCATGACCTCACTAACAATTGAACAGGTATCCAAATCCACACTGGAGGTTGCTGAATCTGGCGGCCCAATCTTAAGCCAGATTGCAAGGTATATGGATGCAGCCGAAAAACTGAAAAATAGTACTTTATCTGGTGATGAGAAGCGGGATTGGGTAATTGCATACGCTAAAAAGGAAATCAAGGAAGTTTTCAATAATCTTGATTATTGGATTCCATTGATTATCCGCTTTATTAACGCTGTTAAGATGGCATTCAATTTACTTAAAAAAGCTATTTTTTAATCAAGAAGGCCCTCAAGTGAGGGCTTACTTTAAAGTGTATTCTATCTATTCATGATACTTGTATTTTTTGGGATCATGACTTTCGTGATAGTTCAATTGTGTCATGGCTTCGGAAATACCAAATAATCTGGATCTCTGTGGCTCTATTAAATTACTACTTATATTGTAATTGGGGTATTTGCCTTTAACCTCAGGATGCAAATATGCTGCAACCTTTACATCACTTTCACTTACATATCTGCCAGCCCACTTTTCAATATAATGCTTCAAGGGGTAGGATTGACGGCAAGCTGATTGAATTTTCTTTTGAGCATCTAGCCAGGCGTAAGCAATTCGAACACAGTCAGGATGTTCGTGAAGATTATTAGGACCTATGGATACTGTATTAATAGCCTGTTGGATTTCTTGATCAGTTAACATATTTAGCTTCCTCAATGTTCGATAATTTAAAATTCAATTATTTAAGTTTTAATCTAGGACTTACGCATTGACG
>NZ_DDLD01000072.1:0-78466 GCF_002339435.1 Acinetobacter sp. UBA2581
TCAATGCGTAAGTCCTATATTGGAATAATACTTTGCATGTGCAGGAAACATGCATAGAGGAATCATACAGTGCAGATGAGGGCTTTTTTTATTCTATCTTTAAGTTGTTTTACAGAGGGGGATTTTAGATATCGGGCAAATATAAGGCGATTATCGTATATTTTGATGTAGCTCAATTGAAAAGATCAGTAATTATTCCCATATACAATACAAATGAAACGCACAGACAGGTTCAAGATCAAGGCGTATGATCAATACATTGACAATCTTTGGCCTTAGAAGCTGTGCAATAAAGGATCAGGACATTATATGAATATCGCGGCGAATCCGGTGATCGAAGCAGATCAAACCATTTATTTAAAAGACTATCAAAAACCTTCTTTTGTTGTAGATTCAATCGACCTGAATATTCAAGTCTATGACGATCATACGCTGGTCAGCAGCAAACTGGAGATGCAGCGTCAAACAGCAGGTGATCTGGTATTACTTGGTCGTGACCTCGAACTGCAATCGATTCAGTTAAATGGTCAGCCACTAAATGCATCAGATTATATTCTGGATACTGAGCAACTGGTGATTAGCAATGCTCCAGATCAGGCGACCATTGAAACAGTCGTCAAGATTCATCCAGAAAGCAATACCATGCTGGAGGGTCTGTATCAGGCCAGTTCAGATCTGTTCGTCACTCAGAACGAACCGGAAGGTTTCCGTAAAATTACGTTCTATCCAGACCGCCCAGATGTATTGTCTGTATTTACCACTCGTGTCGAAGCTGACAAAAAGTATCCGGTTCTACTGGCTAACGGTAACCTGATTGAAACTGGCGAAGTGGATGAAAACCGTCACTATGCACTTTGGCAAGATCCAACCAAAAAGCCGAGCTATTTATTTGCTTGCGTCATTGGTGATCTGGCAGTAATGAAAGATCGCTATACCACATCAGAAGGTCGTGATGTGGCACTGGAAATCTATGCCGAGGAAAAAGATATTCCAAAATGCAAAATCGCGATGGAAGCCTTAAAACATTCCATGCGTTGGGATGAAGAGCATTATGGTCTGCCATATGACCTTGATAATTACATGATCGTAGCAACCAGCGCATTCAACATGGGAGCGATGGAAAACAAAGGCTTGAATATCTTCAATACCTCATGCGTATTGGCTGATGAAGAATATACAACTGATGCTGCCATCATGCGTGTACAGTCCGTGATTGCCCATGAATATTTCCATAACTGGACGGGTAACCGGATTACTTGTCGTGACTGGTTCCAGCTATGTTTGAAAGAAGGTTTGACTGTATTCCGTGATCAGTCTTTCTCGGAAGATTTGCAGTCTGCTGCGGTACAACGTATTGATGATGTTGCAGTCCTGAAAGCGCATCAGTTTCCGGAAGATTCTGGCCCTTTATCGCATCCACCGCGTCCGGATCATTTTGTAGAAATTAATAACTTCTATACGGCGACCGTGTATGAAAAAGGTGCAGAAATTAACCGTATGATGGCGACTTTGCTCGGTAAAGAAAAATTCCGTCAGGGTACAGATGAATATTTCCGCCGTCATGATGGTCAGGCCGTAACGGTTGAAGACTGGGTAGCTGCATTGACTGCCGGTTCAGGTGTGGATCTATCAAACTTCCTGACTTGGTATAACCAGCCAGGTACACCAAAACTGGTCGCAAAAGGTGAGTATGATGCAGATGCACAAACTTATCGTCTTCGCTTTAAGCAAAGTCTGAAAGCTCATCCGAAATATCCGAATCTGAAAGCTGTTCCGATTCCAGTGGCTTTGGCCTTGTTTGATGCGGCTACAGGCGAGCAGCTGAGCCTGCACTCTGATGCCTTATTTGAAAATGGCGTCAAAGATGGGGTGTATCTATTTGATCAGGATGAAGCGACCATCGAGTTTAGCGGTATAACCAGCAAGCCGGTTGTTTCTTTACTGCGTAACTTCTCTGCACCCGTTGATCTTCATTTTGATTACTCTGAACAAGAACTGGCGTTCCTGTTGCAATATGAAACCAATGGTTTTAACCAGTGGCAGGCGACCCAGACTTTATTAGAACGCATTCTGCTGGATGATCAACCTTCTGAAATCTATATCGAGGCAATGCTAAATACCTTGCCTGATCTGATTCAGAAAGATCCGCTATTGGCTTCCCGTCTGTTTGATGTGCCGGCTGAAGGTTACCTGGGTAGCCGTATTGATACAGACTATAATCCAGCCATGATTCAGGAAAAACGTGATGCCTTGCTGCATAAATTGGCACGTGCCTTTGGAGCCACAGCTAAAGAAATCTATCTGAGTCTGGATCCTGAATTGCAGTCAGATTTCTCCCAAGCGATGGGTGTACGTGCATTGAAAAATATCATGTTGATGCTGATTGCACGTCAAGGTGATGAAAGTGCATTTGAACTGGCAGAGCAGCAATACCAAAACACAGGCAACATGTCTGAACGTTTAGGTGCCTTGCGTGTGCTGGTATGGAATGATGCCCCTCAAGCCAAAGCATTCCTGGATGATTTCTATAACCGCTTTAAAGATGAAGCGCTGGCACTGGATCAATGGTTCATGCTGCAAGCCGCTCATCCAAAAGCGACTGCAGAAACAATTAAAGCACTCACTGAGCATGCAGATTATGACTTGAAAGTGCCAAACCGTATTCGTGCAGTGAGTGGCGGTTTGAATGCCAATCCGGTCAATACCTGGAGTTTTGGTGTACAGCATTATATCGAGCTGGCGAAATATCTGGATCAGAAAAACCCGATTGTCGGTTCACGTCTGCTTCAGGTGCTTTCACGCTGGTATACACTGATTGAACCACAACGCAGTGAAGTCAAAGCACAACTTGAAGCTTTAAAACCACAGGTGAAATCGAAAAATGTCTCTGAGACATTGAACAGCATGTTAAGCGTATAAGATCATTATGTAAAAAGCCGGATCATCTGATCCGGCTTTTTATTATTTACTTATTTTAAATGGTGAATTTAAACACATTTAAAATCCTATAATGCGAAATCAGCCACATAAAAGGTTTACAGTAAGAGGCTAGACAGGAAAGTAAAACTATACTTTTCTATTAAACATGAAGAAATCTTCAAATTGATATACTAGAGGTCTTATTCAAGATGTTGGTGAAAATCGAAGATGGTTTTTATTTAAATACTCGGCATATTATTGCGGTTCATGTCAGCAGAAATGCTGCGACTGGTCTGTTTGAAATCTCCCTTCAATATACACCGCATTCTATTCAGCAAGCTGGAGAATACAAAAAAGTATTTAATAGCCAGCTGGATGCTGAACTCTTCCTGAACGAACTGAATCAAAAAGTTCGCTAAAAAAAGCCTGCATAGCAGGCTTTTTTTGTTGTCTGCTTTACGATCTCACAATCAATACCGGAATCTCGGACTGGGAAAGAACATTCTGTGCCACGCTACCCAGCATTAGTTTTTGCAGACCTTTACGGCCATGTGATCCCATGATAATCAGATCGGTCGGAACTTCCTGCGCTGCCTGAAGAATTCCTTCAGAAGGTGTCATACCATGAATGATTTTAGTCGTGACTTGCGTACCATCATGCACAAAATTTGCCTTGATCTCATTTAAAAGATCCAGTGCATGTTGTTCTGCCTGCATGAAATAGTCAGTGACTGCGGGAGCAACCTTATAAAAGTCCACGCCTTTAAATGGATCTACGGCAATAATACTGACCAATGTCACCTTACTACTAAAAGCTTTGGCCAGCTCACGGGCATGTTCAGCTGCAGCATAGGACATCGAGGATTCATCGAGTGCGACAAGAATATGTTCATAGTTTTGCATAGTGCCTCCTCATTTTTAGAATATGCAGTGAAATGGTCATTTAGAAAATGGAGGTTCACTGTAGAAGGGTTTAGACAGAAACACTGCCTGAAAAAGTTGCGCACCTTGAAGATGCGCAAATCAGATCATTTTTTAACGATTAACACCGGAATTTGACTGGCGCCCAAAACATCTTGTGCAAAGCTGCCCAGAATCATTTTCTGGAAGCCTTTACGACCGTGTGAACCCATGACGATCAGATCGGCTTGGGTTTCCTCTGCAGTCTCAGCAATATGTTCGGCATTCACCAGACCAGTCACAATGCGGGAATCTGCTTCTATACCTTCACCGTCTGCAATCGCAGTGGCTTCTTTTAGGGCATTTTTTGCATTGGCATGAGCCTGAGCAAAATACTCTTTCATGATGGTTGAACTGTAGTAGAAGTCAGCTTCGGTAAAAGGGTCTTCTGCAATCAGGCTGATCAGGGAAAGTTTACTGCCAAATGCCTTGGCAATTTTGGCTGCATGTCGAACTGCAGAAAAGGAAATATCTGAACCGTCTACTGGGACTAAAATATGTTGGTAAGCCATGATTTTTCTCCGCATGTTGTGTGTCTTTTACGCTCTGATTTATTGATAGCACAGTCCACCCAAGGGTGCAATTGCAAAAAGCTGAAAAATGGCAAAAAATCTTTAAATTACAGATATTTTTCACGTGAAAGCAGAGATTTGATTAAAGAAAAAACAGAGCGAAAAACTAGGAATTCAGGTTTTATTGATCAAAAATAACAGGATAAATGACGCTGTTTTTCTGGGAATAGTTTAAACTGCCTAAGCTTATTTTTTGGCTGATCGAGGGGAAGGTTTTGAGGTTCTTTGTCATTCATTTATTGCTGCTCTGTTCAATTATTCTGGCAGGCTGTCAAAATACTGTACAAAATAGCCGGGTCATTGCCGGTGCTTTTAATTTGACCACAGGGATGCAGCAAAAGGTGATAGATCGCTATGCACCAGGTTCGGTCATCGTGCATCAGAATATGATCTATGCACCGCAGAAAAAGCTCTCTCTGGATCTGTATCAACCGCAAAATATCGAAAGTATTGGCCCCCAACCAACTATTGTGTGGATTCATGGTGGTGGCTGGATTTCTGGTTCAAAAGAACATGCTCGGGGTTATTTTAAACTTCTGGCTGCGCAAGGTTATAATGTGGTATCGGTTCAATATCAGTTTGCACCTCAAGCGATTTATCCAAGTCAGTTACATCAGATTGATCAGGCTTTGGAGTTTATTACTCAACATGCAGCCGAATACCAGATTGATGCCCAGAATTTATATCTGGCCGGAGATTCTGCCGGTGCGAATATGGCCAGCCATTATGCTGCGCTTCTAACAAATCCTGACTTCGCCAAACAATCTGATTTTCAGCCTTATCTGCAACCCTCTCAGCTTAAAGGTCTGATTCTGCACTGTGGTATTTATGACCTGGAGTCATTTGCCAGTACTGCACCTGATGAAATGAAGATCGTAGAGTGGGGCGTATATAGCCTGATTCAGGCCTATACAGGTGACCGTAAAAATGATGCCGAGTTTCTCAAACGTATTTCTCCAATCCAGTATATTACGCCGTCGTATCCGCCAGTATTCATTAGCGGGGGCAACAAGGACTTTCTGACTGATACCCAATCCTTGCCTTTTATCAAAGCTTTAAAAGCGCAGCAGGTTCCAGTGACAGAAGTTTTTTATCCCGAATCTAAAGCCTGGCTGATTCATGAATATCAGTTCTTTATGGGCAAGAAAGAAAGTCAGCAGACTTTTATCAAGACGCTGGATTTTTTGCATCAGCTTTCGCCTCTCAACATAAACTTATAAAAAATTTATTTCTTAAGACCATAACTAAGCTTTGGTTTAGGAAAGACAGATTTGGAGGATGAATAAATGAACCCTGCAACTTGGGCATATCTTTTGTTGGGTTTGGCCATTATTGCCGAAGTCACTGGATCTACATTTCTGGTGAAATCTGAAGGCTTTACCCGTTTGTGGCCTTCTTTAGCGGTGGTCGTTTTATTTTGTATCGCCTTTTATTTGCTGTCTCAGGTGATCAAGGTGATTCCTTTAGGCATTGCTTATGCGATCTGGGCCGGTGTGGGGATCATTCTCACGGCCATTGTTGGTTATATTGTATTTAAGCAGGCGCTGGATCTTCCTGCTTTTATCGGTATTGCCCTGATTATTTCCGGTGTAGTGGTCATTAATCTGTTTTCTCAAGCAGCAGGGCATTAAAAAAAGATAGATATAAGTCATCTCTACTTTTATAAATTTAAGCCAACTGAGGTTTAAGCTTAAATAGTAAATAAACCATCAAACCAAGCAGTAGGCCCCAGAAAGCGGAACCAATGCCGAAAAACTGGATATTGGATGCACTGAACAGAAAGGTTATCAGTGCGGCTTCCCGGTCATGACTGTCCTGAAAAGCCAGTGCAATGTTGTGGCTAATGGTGCCAAACAGCGCAATGCCGGCCAGAACCGTAATGAGAATACCCGGAAAAGCCATCAATAAGCTGGTCAGGGTCGCAGCGAAGAAACCCATCAGAATATAAAACAGACCACAGCTCATACCTGCGATATAACGCTTAGCTGGATCAGGATGTGCCTGTGCATCCAGACTGACTGCTGCACTAATTGCAGCAAGATTAACACTGAAACAGCCAAAGGGAGCGAGTAGTGCCTGAGTGAGGCCCGTCCAGCCTAAAATCGAATTTACCTTGGGTGGATAGCCATAACTTTTAATTACAGCCAGGCCTGGTAAATATTGCGATGCCAGATTAATCACCATCAGCGGAAGAGCCAGTCCTAAAATAGCTTGCAGGCTAAATTCTGGTGTGGTCCATACAGGCTGGGCGATGCTCCAGTCCAAACTTGGGAGCGTAAAATCGATAAAGAACGGACAGAGTGCAATTGCAAGCAGTACGGTAATGACAATGCTATAACGGGTACTGAGCTTTTTAGAAATGAGGTAAATCGCCAGTACGGTAAGCACAAAGCCCCAGGATTGTTGTAGGCTGCTAAATACCGAAATCCCAAATTTCAGCAAGACACCAGCCAGCATGGCACTGGTCAGGCTTTGCGGAATAAACTGAAAAATCCGGTCAAATATTCCGAAAAATCCCAGACAGGCAATCAGGATGCCGCAAATCAGAAAAGCGCCAATCGCTTCGGCTAGACTGTAATGGCCTGCGGAGGCAATAATTAACGCCAGACCGGCTGTCGACCAGGCGGTGGAAATCGGATAACGATATTTCCAGGAAAGCAGCAAGCCGGAAACCCCAATACCTATACCGAGTGCCCATAACCAGGAACTGATTTGCGCTGCATTTGCACCCAGACTTTGCGCTGCTTCAATGACCAGTACCGCGGATACGCTGATCCCAATCATGCAGGTAATAAAACCCGCCATGATGGCAGGAAAGGAGAGATCTTGTAAAAGTTTAGGCATCATCCATGACACTATTTTTAAATGCGTTTAAATCATACGCTTTTCATATATAAACACAATGTTTTTAACAATTTTAGAAAGAGCTGCTCTTGCCAGAAATCTACTAATTTTTAGAAGGTTGAAGTCGCCAGTTTGATTCCGAATCCGCAGAATAGAATTCCTACTGAAGCAACTCCGCCAGCGGTCAATTTATAATTCTGGTTGAAATAGCTCGCGAGTTTGACCCCGGAAAAGATCAGGATTGAAAGGTAGGTCATGCTGATCAGTTGCAGGATTAAAGCCAAGAGTGCGAAAGTCAGTGCCGGATAAGGGTAAGCAGGATCGACAAACTGCACAAAAAAAGACAGGTAGAACAGAATCGCTTTAGGATTTAAAACACTGATTGTCAATGCTGTACGGAAAGGCTGAATCGACCTGACAGTTTCAGGAGTAGCCTTTTTAATCTGAACACGTTGTGACGACTGTTTCGGAAAGAAAGTCTGATAGGCGGCAATGATCAGTTTGATACCAAGATAACTGAGATAGACAGCACCGATAATTTTCAGGGCAATAAATAGCACGGGAAACGCATGAAGTAGAGAAGCTGCGCCTAACGCCGTACACAGGATCAGAATCAGGTCACCGGTATAAACCCCTAAGGCACCCATATAACCGGTCTTGATGCCAAAACGAGAGGCAATTGACATGACATAGAGGGAATTCGGCCCCGGCAGTAACACAATTAACGTTGTCCCAATGATAAAGGTCGTTAGATCTGTGATACCAAACACGAAGAACTCGCAAAAATGAAAAAAGCCGATGCGGCATTATAGCAACATCGGCCTGCAGAAATTCTATAAATTCGCTGTGAAATTAGGTGGTGCTCAAAAAACTTTCCTTTAATAAAGCCGCCAGTTGTTCACGGGCTTTGATAAAGCCATCGATACCACCTTGCAGTAGTTCACTGGCCATCTGGTCCTGTTTCAGTTGTGCATCAAAATCGGCATGACTGATTGGACTCAGTTCACCTTGAGATTGAATATCTTTGGCTGAAAGTTGAGCCTGAACTTCACGCTGATCATTTTCCAGTTGTTCCAGCAAGTTTGGTGCGACAGTGAGCAGATCACAACCGCTGAGGCCCAGAACCTGCTCAATACTACGGAAGCTTGCACCCATGATTTCAGTTTTAATCCCATGCGTTTTATAGAACTCATAAATGCGCTTCACTGAGAGTACGCCCGGATCTTTTTCGATCGGATACGACTCAACACCTTCCGCTTTTTTGTACCAGTCTAGAATGCGGCCGACAAAAGGTGAGATTAAAGTCACTTTGGCATCAGCGCAGGCATGGGCCTGATGCTGGCCAAACAATAAGGTCAGGTTGGTATGGAGACCTTCTTCTTCCAATGCTTTTGCTGCCTGAATGCCTTCCCAAGTCGATGCGATCTTAATCAGGATGCGGTCAGAATTAATCCCATATTGATCATACAGCGCGAGTAATTCTTTAGCCTTGGCGATGGTCGCTTCAGTATCAAAAGACAGGGAGGCATCCACCTCAGTCGAAACACGACCTTCAATCAGTTTTAAAATTTCAACACCGAATTTGACGGTCAAAATATCAATGGTGCGTTCTATCAGAGCATTATTAACATAGCCTTCTTGCTGGGCTTGTTGAAAAGCAGCTTCAATCAATGCCTGATTTTCAGGCTGTTTCGCTGCAGCAGTAATCAGAGATGGATTTGTGGTTGCATCCAGAGGGCGAAATTTCTCAATTGCGCTTAAATCACTGCTATCTGCCACAATAGTCGTCAAGTTTTTTAATTGGTTTAATGCAGTTAATGTCATTACGATCTAGTTCTATGGTTATTACTTATGCATTCTTATATATCATAAATCATCCTCTTACCAAGTAGACTGTCGTTGAATTTCTGTGATTAATGGTCGGTTTTTCGCTGCTGACGCAAGTGATTAATCAAAAAATGAGCAGCTGTACCCAGTCGAGTTTCCCGACTCCAGACCAGATCGACAAAATATTCAAATTTTGGGGTGAAATCGAGCAGCTGCAAGATCTGTAGTTGCTCCTGCAAGTGTGGCTGTTCATTGATCATTTCCAGAGGAAGTACCCCCCAGCCTAAACCTTGCAGGATCATGTTACAGGCAGATTGATGATTGTCAGTGCGCCAGTAATTTCGGGAAAAGAGCAGTTCTGGCTTAATGCTACGATCACGACTGGCAACAACAATCTGTCGACTTTGTAAAATCTGCTCATAACTGACCTGTTGAAATTGACTTAATGGATGCTGTTTGGCCGCAACGGCGACCAGTACCTCACGCTTTAATTCTATAAACTGTTCACGGGTTTCCAACTGTTCTCGTTCAAACATCAGCGCTAACTGCGCTGAACCTTCAAACAGCATGCGATGAGCATCCTCTTGGGGTGCGCTAAATACATTAACTTGCAGCGCTGGAAATTCCCGTTCCAGCAAAACGATATAATCGGTCCAGCGGGTATGGAGTAATTCAGACACCACCACAATATTTAATTCAGATTCCAGGCCTGAACTGAGCGCAAGCGCATGTTGCTTCCATTGATTGATTTCAACCAAAAGCTGTTCAGTTTTTTCATATAGCACTTTCGCCTGCGCGGTGGGTTTCGGTTCACGGCCAATGCGTTCAAATAGCACCAGATTAAGATCAATTTCCAGATTGGCAATGGACATGCTCACTGCAGAAGGAACTTTACCAAGTTTACGTGCAGCAGCAGAGAAGGAGCCGGTTTCCATGACCAGTTTAAACATCAGCAGCTGTTCTTGATTAGTATTCATGAATTCTATCTTTCATTTTTATTGATAGATTCTAACTCGAATAATCAAATTTAAAGAAATAAAATTCTTTTATCTCCTGACTTGATGAACTGAAATGTTAATTTCGAAAAGAAGACTGATTCATGCCACCTTATATGAAGGTATTTTATTGGTGGTGATTGCCATTTTACTGAGTACGCTCATGCATATGCCGCTTGAGGTCACAGGCGCTCTCGGAATTGCGATGGCTGTGACTTCAATGTTCTGGAATATGTTGTTTAATCATTATTTTGAAAAGTTTGAAGCCAAACATCGTTTGAAAAGAACCATCAAAGTGCGGATTGCTCATGCGATTGGATTTGAGGGTGGTTTGATGCTGGCGACGATTCCGATGGTGGCTTATGCATTACAGATCAGTCTGGCGCAGGCTTTTCTTTTGGATCTGGCGATGACATTATGTATTCTGGTGTATACTTTTATTTTCCAGTGGTGCTATGACCAGCTTGAGGCCAAAATGGGTCTGGAACCAGACTACCGAAAAGCTTAACTTGAGTCTTTACTAGAGTAATCTTCAGTGCTCTATTAAAATTACTGCAATAAAAAACCGCTCTTTATGAGCGGTTTTTTATATGAGGCTTGGATTATTTTTCAATAATTGCTGTTACGCCTTGACCACCAGCTGCACAGATCGAAACAAGCACACGACCTGAACCTTTCTGGTTAATCAGTTTTGCCGCAGTCGCGATAATACGACCGCCAGTCGCTGCAAATGGGTGACCTGCAGCAAGAGAAGAACCTTTTACGTTCAGTTTGGCACGGTCAATTGAACCTAGTGGAGCATCCAGACCTAAACGCTCTTTACAGAATTTTGGATCTTCCCAAGCTTTCAATGTTGAAAGTACTTGCGATGCAAATGCTTCGTGAATTTCATAGTAGTCAAAATCTTGCAGTTTCAGACCAGCACGTTCCAGCATACGAGGGACTGCATAAGCAGGTGCCATCAACAGGCCTTCTTTCTTCTCTACAAAATCAACGGCAGCAGTTTCCTGGAAAGTCAGGTAAGCCAGTACTTCATGACCATTTGCTTTAGCCCATTCTTCAGAAGCCAGTAGCACACAAGAAGCACCATCGGTCAGTGGAGTAGAGTTACCCGCAGTCATGGTACGTGCATCACCTTTACCAAAAGCAGGTTTTAGTTTCGCCAGTTTTTCAACTGAAGAATCAGGACGCAAGTTGTTGTCACGTTCAAGACCCAGGAATGGAGTCACCAGGTCATCAAAGAAACCTTCTTCATAGGCTGCTGCCATTTTCTGGTGTGAAGAAGCGGCTAATTCATCTTGCGCTTCACGAGAAATACCCCATTCCAGTGTAGTAATTGCTTGATGGTCACCCATAGACAGGCCAGTACGTGGCTCACCATTTTTTGGTGCATCCATCAGGTCTTTCACATTGATTTTAGTCAGTGCTTTTAAACGGTCTTTCGCCGTTTTCGCAATATTCAGCTCAAGTAATGCTTTACGTAAGCCATCACCAAAAGCGATTGGTGCATCAGAAGTCGTATCTACACCACCTGCAATTCCCACTTCTATCTGACCTAGAGCAATCTTGTTTGCGACTAGGAATGCCGCTTGAAGGCCAGTACCACATGCTTGCTGGATGTCATAAGCAGGGGTTTCCGGTGCAAGAGCAGTATTCAGTACACATTCGCGAGTCATGTTGAAGTCGCGGCTATGTTTCAGTACAGCACCTGCAACCACTTCACCTAAGCGTTGACCTTGAAGATTAAAACGTTCAACCAGACCATTCAGGGCTGCTGTGAACATATCAGTATTGGATGCCGTAAAGTAAGCACCGTTAGAACGTGCAAATGGAATGCGGTTACCACCGATAATAGCAACGCGGCGAACTGTATTTTGGCTCATGTTTGGTTCCTGTTGAACAGAAGTCTGTGTTATAGATGTTGAATCTTGTTGGCTTGAAGTCGTTTTTTTGGTACGTGCAGATGTACTGCGTGTACGTGTGGTTTTAGCCGGACTTTTTTCTGCGGCATTGGCTGTATCAGGATTTTTAGTGCTACGCTTGCTACGCGTTGATGGTTTTGACACAGTTTCTGTCGCAGAGTTCTCGACTGCTGGATTATCTTGAGTTGTTTTGCTCATAAGGCTTTACCAGGCAAATAGATCGTCTTCTTGGTGGTTACATTAGCATAGAAGAAGATAGGCTGTATTGACTACAATGACATTACAGACTGCGCTTAGGTCAAGTCATCTGCCTGTTATCTCAAGTATGATTGGGCGGAATCTGGTAGATCTATTGAAATATAAGTGTCTGGCATCATACTGAAGTTTAAGGATAACTTTAGATCAACCAAAAATTAATTTGTATGAGAGATAATAAACATGACTGATCAGTACCAAACTTTCGCAAAATCTCCTATTGGTAAATTTGTCATTAAAAATTTGGGTCTGCCATCCCCAACTTCTTTAGACCGTTTTGAGTCTGCTACACCTGTAGTTAAAGGCGCGGTATTGTTTGGAGCAGCACCGGCAAGTACATTGACCGGTGCTATTGCTCAGGTTCTGGCAAATATTCATGCTAATAGCTATGCAGGTAACAATGCTGAACTGCAACAGGCTGCTGCATCAGCTGGACTGAATCTGGGTGCGTTTAATCCGGGCGATAAAGAATCAAAATTCAAAGTTGTCATTTTTGATGCTTCAGGAATCGAAAATTCAGAACAATTAAAATCACTTTATGATTTCTTTAACCCGATTGCACGTCAAATTCAAAGTTCTGGCCGTATCGTGATTGTGGGGACTACGCCTGAAACTGCTAAATCAGTCAGTCAGTCAATTGCTCAACGCGCACTGGAAGGTTTTGTAAAATCTGTGGGTAAAGAGTTTAAAAAGGGTATTGCAGCGAACCTGATCTATGTAGATGCCGGTGCTGAAGCAAATCTTGAGTCTGCTTTACGTTTTGCAGTTTCTCCACGTTCTGCCTATGTTTCTGGTCAGGTGATCCGTGTTTCACCTGCTGAAAAAGTGGATGTGGACTGGACTAAACCATTAGCAGGAAAAACCGCTGTAGTGACTGGTGCGAGCCGTGGTATTGGTGAAGCGATTGCTCATGTATTGGCACGTGATGGCGCACATGTCATCTGTCTGGATGTTCCACAGCAGCAAGCGGACCTTGACCGTGTAGCTGGTGAAATTGGGGGTTCAACTTTAGCCATCGATATTACTGCTGCAGATGCAGGCGAAAAAATCAAAGCAGCAGCAGCTGAGCAGGGTGGTCTGGACATTATTGTGCATAATGCTGGTATTACCCGTGACAAGACTTTGGCTAATATGAAACCTGAGCTATGGGATCTGGTGATTAACATCAACCTGTCTGCCATTGAACGTGTAAATGACTATTTAATCTCCAACGATGGTCTAAATGCTAATGGCCGTATTATCTGTGTATCCTCAATTTCAGGCATTGCAGGTAACCTGGGTCAAACCAACTATGCAGCGTCTAAAGCGGGTGTGATTGGTGTGGTAAAATTCACAGCACCAACCTTAAAAAATGGTATAACGATTAATGCTGTTGCACCGGGCTTTATCGAAACACAAATGACGGCTGCGATTCCATTTGCAATCCGTGAAGCAGGCCGCCGTATGAACTCAATGAGCCAAGGTGGTCTACCTGTAGATGTTGCAGAAACAATTGCCATGTTTGCTTCTACGGCTTCAACAGGTTTAAATGGCAACGTGGTTCGTGTCTGTGGTCAAAGCCTGTTAGGGGCTTAATAGATCCCTCCCGATCTCTCTTTATAAAAGAGAGGAGAAGTCCCCCTTTGATAAAGGGGGTTCAGGGGGATTAAAATTCTAAAGAGAAAATTCCAAGAACTCTCAAAACCTCTCTAGTGCTTCACTTTCATACAATGATTGAAGTATGCTCAGGAGAGGTCACTTTATAAAGATAATATTTCCAAAGGTTCAGTATGAATACGCGCCATTTTAGTCAACTTCCAAAACCTTATTTAGCCTATCCAAAAGTGATTCAAGGCTTGATTTTTAAAAAGCCGAAAGCTGAAAAAGTTCTACCGCAAGTTGAATATGTGGTGGATTCATTCAAGGTCGATCAGAAACATTTAAAAGCTTATAATGAAGTATGTGGCTTTAAAAATAATGGTTATATTCCAGCTATTTATTTGACCGTGCTGTCTCAAAGCCTGCAAATGCACATGATGACCTCGGAAGCATTTCCGTTCCCGATTTTAGGACTGGTACATATCCGTAATCAGGTCAAGCAATACCGTAAAGTCGGTGTAAATGAGACTTTAACCTTGTCATGCAAGTTTGGTGAATTACATCCACATGACAAAGGAGTTCAGTTTGATTTTATTACCACAGTCAAAGTAGGCAATGAAGTCGTCGTTGAGGCATTAACGACTTATCTTTCACGTCAAAAGACTGATGCTAAAGCTGCTGCAAAATCGGCAGAAAGTAAAGCGCCGGACTATAAGCTGAATACTGAATGGAAAATTTCAGAAAATACCGGCCGCCGTTATGCCATGACCTCAGGGGATTTTAACCTGATTCATATTCATGCTGTTACAGCGAAGGCTTTTGGTTTTAAACAGGCGATTGCACATGGTATGTGGAGCAAAGCCAAAGCACTGGCTAATCTATCCTTGCCGGATGCCTATGAAGCCGATGTCTGGTTCAAGTTGCCGATGTATTTACCCTCTAAAGTTGAGTTCCTGACTGCTCAAGCAGCGAATGATACAGATTTCCTGATCCGAAACAGCAAGAACCAGAAGCCGCATGTGACCGGCCATGTAAAAGCAATTTAAATCTGAATTAAAAGCCTAAACTCGATTTAGGCTTTTTCATTTTAAGGGATCAAAATTCTATGGATAGAATGATGCAGCCAATTAAAGATTATCTGTTTGCTGATCAGCATAATTATCAGGGCAATGTAGATGCGCGTTTTCGCGACCTTGCTCGTCAGTTTAGCCGCCTACAGGATGCACGTACTGAACAGGGTGGTGCAGCACTTGTCGTATATTTTCAGCGACAAAAAGTTGTCGATATTTATACCGGAAAGAAGTCTGCCACAGAAAACTGGCAGCCCGATACCATGTCACTATGCTATTCCACTGGCAAAGGTGTACTAGCAACCCTAGCGCATATTCTGGTCAGTAAAGGTTATCTGGACTATGACAGATCAGTTGCAGAATACTGGCCTGAATTTGCCCAGAAAGGTAAACGGTCGATTACTTTGGCACATATGCTGAGCCATCAAAGTGGCTTGTTTGATATCCGTAATATCATTGATGATGCCACTGAAATGGCTGACTGGTCACACATGCTGGAGCGGATCGCGGCAGCTGAACCACGTTTTCAGACCACGACAGATGCCGCTTATCAACCTTTGACTTTTGGATGGCAAGTGGGTGGAGTATTGGAAAAGGCAACCGGTAAATCATTAAACCAATTAATGCAGGAATATCTGGTTCAGCCTCTGCAATTAAATGGTGCCTATTTTAGTGTGCCGCTGGATGAACTGCCTCGAGTTGCACGACCGATCTTTAAAGCAAAGTCTGCATCTCAATCTTCTAAAGGCAAAAAAGTAGCCGCACGCAAACCCGGTTTAATAGAGCGCGCCCTGATCTGGAGTGGTCAGAGTCCACAAGATTTTCAAGATGGCATGATTCCTAAAGGCATGAAGAATTTTAACTTCTTTAGTGATGAAGGTTTACAGGCAATTATTCCTTCGGCTAATGGCGTCTTTACTGCAGAGAGTCTGGCAAAAATCTATGTGATGTTGGCCAATCACGGTGCCTGGCAAGGCCAGCAGTTGATTTCACCTCCAGTATTGCAGCGACTAAACCAGGTGCAATATACCCATCGTGATCGGGTGATGCCTGTACCCATGCACTGGCGTCTGGGTTATCACCGTATTTTGACCTTGGGTAAAGCCTCTACAGGTTTCGGTCATATGGGCTTTAACGGTTCTGGTGCCTGGTGCGATCCGGAACGCAGTTTAAGTTTTGCCTATACCCATAACTTCCCCACAGGTTCATTAACTGGAGATTACCGTCTTTGGGGGCTGACGCAGGAAACTTTGCGCTGTGCTGATGCGGTATTGACAGGAAGAAAAGGCTGGCGCTAACTGAATATCCTTGATTTGGGAGTTTAGTCAGTCATTTAAAATATGCTATTTTGTGGCAAATTCCAGCGCTGCGAAATGAAATCATGAAAAAAGTAATACTGATTCCCTTAGTGGCAACCGGTGCTTTATTCGGTTGTCAGGATCAATCCCAGTCAGCTAAAAATACTATTGTTGAAGCCAAGGCGCAGATTCCAGCATGGGCGGGAGAGTATCAGGGTACAACTCCTTGTATGGGCTGCTTGTCGCGTTGTGATGATTGCCCAGGTATGGCTGTCATGCTAACTCTGTATGAAGATCAGACTTATACTTTGCAGCGTGAAAGCCTGAGTGGTCATAATGGGGTGGAAACCTTTAGTGGTCCAATTCGTTTTCAGGATGATTCTTATCAGAAAATTGAGCTGGTGAATGTAGCAACTCGTAATTTACTGTATGTTGATCTGGAAGAGCATGTGCTGGAAATCCGTGAAGACAAAAGCGGTAAACGTTACCAGATGCAGAGTGATTTTATTTTAGGGCGATTCGCTTAAGCAGATTCAACTCAATTCTTTACCTTCGATCAGAAATTTTTATTTTTAAGATTGTATTCATCTACTCAAATAGATGGAAGATCAATAGATATTTTATCTTTCAAATATACAAAAACTATTCTGATATTTCACTCAGGCATAAAAATGGAGCAAACAGCTTCGAGATAGTTGATTTAAATCAGTTTGATAGGCCTATCTCTCCAGATCATAACTGATTAATTCATTCACTATTTTATAAAAAAACAGTATGCTTAGACCTGTAAAAAGGAGCATACATGTATCAAGTACTTGCGCGAAAATACCGTCCCCGCAATTTCAACGAATTGGTCGGTCAAAACCATGTTTCACGTGCTTTAACTAGTGCACTGGAGCGTGGCCGTTTGCACCATGCCTATTTGTTTACGGGAACGCGTGGTGTTGGTAAAACCACGATTGCACGTATTTTGGCGAAGTGCTTGAACTGTGAAACCGGTATTACATCAACTCCTTGTGAGGTATGTCCGACCTGTACCGCCGTCAATGAAGGCCGTTTTATTGACCTGATCGAGATCGATGCGGCATCACGTACCAAAGTCGAAGATACCCGTGAGCTGCTGGACAATGTCCCTTATGCGCCAACTCAGGGTCGTTTCAAGGTTTATCTGATCGATGAAGTACATATGCTGTCCACGCATTCTTTCAATGCTCTATTAAAGACACTGGAAGAACCACCGGAGCATGTCAAATTCCTGTTCGCTACCACAGATCCACAAAAGCTGCCGATTACCGTTATTTCTCGCTGCCTGCAATTTACTTTGCGTCCATTGGCTGTTGATGAAATTACCGAACATCTGGGCAATATCCTGACGAAAGAAAGCATTCAGGCTGATCAGGATGCGATCTGGCAGATTGCTGAATCTGCTCAGGGCTCGCTTCGTGATGCCTTATCCTTAACCGATCAGGCGATTGCCTATGGTCAGGGGGCGATCCAGCATCAGGATGTCAAAGACATGCTGGGCTTGATCGACCGAACAATTATTTATGATCTGATTCTGGCGATTCATCAAAACCAGAAAGCACGTGTCAGCGAATTGTTATTGCAGTTCCGTCAGCAGGCGCTGGATGTATCACTGGTTTTAGATCAGCTGATTTCTACCTTGCATGAACTGGCTTTATTACAATATCTGCCAGATTTAAGCCTGAAATACAGTGCCGAGATCAATCAAAAGATCATGCAGTTATCGGCTTTAATTTCAGCACAAGATTTGCAGCTGTATTATCAGATTGCCTGTAAAGGCCGGGCTGACCTACAGCTTGCGGTTACGCAGGAGCAAGGCTTTGAGATGACGGTGCTGCGTTTGCTAGCCTTCCGTCCGCTACAGCCCAATGAAATTCCAACTAATACAGCTCAGATACAACAAGCTGTACCTGCTGCTTCAGCTTCACAACAAAATCAGATAACGCAGCAGGAAAGTGCTCCGGTTGCTCAAGCTGTAGAAGATTTTTCCTTAGATGATGACTATGAAGACGATCAGGATGATAATCCAGTCACTGCACAGTCTGAACTATCTTCGGATGACTTTCTGGATGAAGACGAGCCAGAAACCAATTCTGAGCCTCAAGTTATACAAGCTGAATCAACTAGAGTAGAACAATCTGAGTCTGAACAAATTGTATTTGATCCAAACCTGGAAGATGGTCTGTTTGGTTTTGACGATGTTCCTGCAGAACCTGTTCCATCCAGCCCTGAAGCCAGCAGTGATGATTTCCTCTTAGAAGAATTCATTCCTGAAAATGATACTGCTGCACTAGTAGAACAAGAACCGGAGTTTAATCTGGATGCCTCGACTCCTGGATCAGAACAAGTGATTCATAAAGCAGATGAAAGCCGGCCAGAAATTTCTACTCAGACAGAGGCTGCATCAACTCAAATCGCAAATACAAATATTTCTACAGACCGTAATCTGATGCCTCAGGATATTCTGCAAATTCCGGTACAGAATATGCAAGGTGAATGGACGGTAGAAAAATGGGAATTCTGGTTTCGTAACAGCCAGTTATCTCCAGCAGTTCAGGAACTGGCTCAGTATGGCATCATGACCGGCCAGATTAATGCAGCATCGGTATTTCATATTCCAGAGCGTTATCAGCCGCTTTTGTCGCAGCTACAACATCATCTGGAAGCAGCTTTGCGGGAACAATGGCCGCAGACCATTTTCCAGGTGAAGTTTGAAGATGTAGAGCAGTTAACGCCATATACCATGCAGCAAGAACGTAAAGTACGTGCTTTTAAACGTGCAGAAGAGCTGTTGCAGGCTGAACCGGCTGTACGTGACTTGCTAGAACAGTTTGATGGTGAATTGCACAATATTCAGCTGAAATAAAATAATCTTATACTGAGACAAAACGCGCTAAAGCATCCCGCATTTCAGCTGGAATCGGGGTGCTTTTTCGTGTGTAGCGATCGACAAACACATGCACGAAACTGCCTTGAGCTGCTGCCGTATCAGAGTTCATTTTGAAGATTGCCAGATCATAGCTGAGAGAACTATTACCCATTTTTTCTATGGCGACACCTACCTCTATAATTTCCGGATAAGACAGCTCCTGATTGAACTGGCATTGCGAGCTGACCACCAGTCCAATTATTGGAGAATATTTGGGATCAAATGCGGCTTCCTGAATCAAGAGGGCATTCGCGACCGTATCAAAATAGCTGTAATAAGTGACATTATTGACATGGCCATACAGATCATTGTCTGCCCAACGAGTCTGTATCGGCAGAAAAAATGAATAATGTTCACGTTGTTTAAGAGCTGCTTTCATATTTTAAAATAACTTGTAGTGACTAGGTCTGCTGAGTTAAAAAATAAACCTAAATTTAATAAATCGACTGATAGATGTTGTAAGCATCTTCCAGAGTAAGTTCACGTGGATTGTTCTGTAACAGGCGGCCCTGTTTCATGGCATCTTCGGCCATGATCATCAGCATATGTTCAGGAATTCCTAACTGTTTGAGTTTCAGGGTTAAGCCACTTTTCACCAGATGGTTATTAAAATGATCAATAAACAGGTCAGTCAGGCCATCATGGCAGCCTTTGCTTTGCGGATCTAACCAGCACATCAGTTCGGCATAGAGGGCTTTGGCATCCGGTGTATTAAATTTCATCACTTCAGTTAATACCAGTGCATTACTATGTCCATGCGAAATATGGAAATGTCCACCTAGCGGATAAGCCAACGCATGTACAGCACCCACTGGTGCATTGGCAAAGGCTTGACCTGCCAACATCGAGCCAACCAGCATGTTTTGACGTGCTTCCAGATCCTGACCATCGTCCAGCACACGTTGAAGATTGGCATTTAACAGTTTCAAAGCATGCTTGGCCAGCATATCGGAATAAGGATTTTTTTTGATTTTAGAAGTATAAGCTTCAATAGCATGAACCATGGCATCAATGCCGGTCGCAGCAGTAATTAAAGGTGGCAGATTTTGGGTAAATGTTGCATCCAGAATGGCAGTATCCGCAAACAGGATCGGTGCCACAATGCCGGTTTTTGTGGTTTCACCGGTAGTGACAATTGAAATTGGGGTGACTTCAGATCCTGTACCTGCAGTGGTAGGAACTAAAATCAAGGGCAAACGAGGGCCAGTGGCCTGATTTACGCCATACAAATCGGATAAAGATTGGTGCTGTGCTGGATGACTCAAGATTGCAATCAGCTTGGCGACATCCATAGAGCTGCCACCACCAAAGCCAATTACGATATCGACATTTTCCTGTTTGGCAAAATCTGCGGCTTCAAGCACTACATGCTCAGGTGGATCGACCTGTACATCGGAATAAATTGCATAATCTAGTCCCGCATCTTCAATAATTTCCAGAATAGGCAGGTGTAATTGATGCTGTAGCATACCTGGGTCAGTGACCAGTAAAACACGCTGATAACGGCCCTGTTTGAGAATAGAGGATAATTCCTGAATCGTACCGAGGCCGGCGATGATGTTGGGAACGGTTTGAAACTGAAATCGATTCATGTCTTTATCCTTTAATTTTTATCGCAAATACAAAATTATTATGGGGCGGTGATATAGGATTCATCAGTTAAATAACTTAACATAAGTATCTTGAAAATGATTAACTCTGAGGTTGTTTATGTCATCCAGAACGCCATATAAGGTGTTATGTGTTTGTTTGGGAAATATTTGTCGTTCTCCCACGGCAGAAGTGGTACTCAGACATTATTGTGATGAACAGAAACTCGATATTGTGGTCGACTCAGCAGGAACCAGTAATTACCATCCGGGGAAAGCACCTGATTTGCGTAGCCAGCAGCATGCCTTAAAGCGAGGTTATGATCTTTCCGGTCTGCGTGCACGTCAACTTAAAACCCATGATTTTATTGACTATGATCTGATTCTGGCGATGGATCTGGAAAATCTGGCGGATATTCACGCGCTTCAGCATCAGGCAGAGGCAGAATTCGGACACCTGCGTGCCCAGGTTGCTTTAATGAGTGAACATGATCAGCACTATCCAAAACAGGCTTTGCCAGACCCATATTATGGCGGGGCAGATGGTTTTGAGCGTGTCCTGAACCAATGTGAGTC
Organism: Acinetobacter sp. UBA2581; assembly: GCF_002339435.1. NCBI lineage: Bacteria > Pseudomonadati > Pseudomonadota > Gammaproteobacteria > Moraxellales > Moraxellaceae > Acinetobacter > Acinetobacter sp. UBA2581. The sequence continues at coordinate 21,359 of NZ_DDLD01000072.1, forward strand.
CAGCAGTCGGGCTTGGGTAGAAATTTTTAAACAACATCAAACAGAAAAGGTTTAAGTCATGCAGATTCAGACTCAGGTTCAACTTAAACCTTTTAACACGCTAAATCTTGAAGCGATTGCCGCTTATTACAGCCAGATCCAATCAACTGATGATCTGATTGCCGCACTGGAGTTTGCTGAGCAGCAACAACTGAATGTGTTAATTCTTTCTGGCGGTAGCAATATGTTATTGCCGGAACAGATTGATGCACTCGTCCTGCATATGGATATTCAGGGCATTGAAATGCTGGAAGGAAATGAGCAGCATCAATGTCTGCGGGTAGGCGGGGGCCAAGTTTGGCATGACTTCGTACTCTGGACGACAGAACAGAAATTCTATGGTTTGCAGAATCTGGCCCTGATTCCCGGGCTAGTCGGCGCATCTCCAGTGCAGAATATTGGGGCATACGGTGTCGAGGTCGGCGAATTTATTCATGCGGTAGAGGTCTATGACCGTAAGCTGAAAAAATTTGATTCCATTCCTGCCGCAGACTGTCATTTTTCCTATCGTCATAGTATTTTTAAAGATGATCCAACACGTTATGTGATTACACACGTTACTTTTAAATTACTAAAACAGGTAAATCTGAAACTGAATTATGGTGATCTTAAAGCAGCGGTGGGTGATAATCTCACAGCAGAAAACTTGCAGCGGCAGGTGATCCGGATTCGTCAGAGCAAACTGCCTGATCCTAAAGAATTTCCAAACGTGGGAAGTTTCTTTAAAAATCCTATCGTAAATCAACAGGTTTTTTACCAAATTGCTGTGCATTTTCCTGATTTGCCCCATTATCCGCAGGCCAATGATCAGGTTAAAATGGCGGCAGGCTGGCTGATTGATCAGGCAGGCTGGAAGGGGAAACAGCTTGGGCCAGTAGGCATGTTCCATAAACAGGCACTGGTTCTGGTGAACTATGGTCATGCTTCTCTGAAGGATGTCCGTCAAACCTATGGCGCAGTACAGCAGGCTGTCTGGGACAAATTCAAGATTATGCTCGAACCTGAACCGGTATTATTTGATTGTAAAGGCTTAATTCGATCTCATCAGGATAAATAACGTATATGAAAAACACCCATTGGATGGTCCGTTTAGTACAAATCGTCGCAGGACTGTTTGTATTTTTCGGCTGTCTGGTGATGTTAATCTATTCGCCATTTTATTCGCAGCTTGTGGTTAAGGGACTCAATCGATTTGTGTCCTTTGAAATTAACGAAGTTGCAGCACAAAGCCAGAAAATGGCTTCCCTGAGTGAAGATGATACGCTCGAACCAGGTTCTGATCAGTGGATTGCCCGTCAGGCTTATTTACATGTGATGGAACAGGATATCCAGAAAAATCATTCTGCCAATCTGATGCTGATTCAGGCACGCTACAAGATACTGCAACAGATGATTGAAGAACATCAGCGTGAACAGCAGGAAGAAAAAGCAGAACAGAATCAGCCTGCACAAGTGCCTTTATTGTCCCAGCAAGAACCTGTTGAAGCCGTTGACCCAACTCAGAAGGTCCGCGAACTGCTGGAGTGGGACAGTAATGAAAACAAAGAACGCGTTGAGCAATATATTGAATTCTTGACAACTCATCCTTTAGAAGATGAAGAAGCGAGTGCCGTTCAGGTCACAGCGAAAGAGGAAATCAAGGAAGATCTGGCTTTACTGCAAGAACAACAGCAACAAAAACCGGTCAATCAATCTAAGCCTTATGCCATTGTGGTCTTAGGTGGTGGTCTAACCTTGCATGAAAATGGTAAGGATATTGTGGTCAATGACTATACCCGTTTGCGTCTGGAAACCACACTCGCAGTTGAAAAACAGTATCAGTTACCGATCGTATTGAGTGGTGTGGAAGCGCCGTATATGCAGCGCTGGTTACAAAATTACAATGTCGATGCCAAATTGCTTGAAGACCGTAGCATGAATACCTGTGAAAATACCCGTTTCAGCTCATTATTATTGCAAAAAAAAGGTGGAGCACCGACTGTGATTCTGATTACCGACCGTTATCATATGCCACGTACCCGTCGTCTGTTTGCATTAAATGGCATTCAAACTATTCCAGTGGAAGCACCGATGCCGAAGTCCTTGACCCGTTGGCGTCCAAGTCGACAAAATTATGATCATAGTCGCCGTGCCAATTATGAAATGCTGGCCACTATCCGCGATATGTGGTTTGGCTCCAGTGACTGTCGGGAGGTGCCTTAATGTCTGATATTCCGTTTTTAAACCCGACCATCCTGAAACAGCTGGATTTACCTGTTCCAAGCAGGGAAACAACGCCACAGCTTTTACAGCCCTTAAACCTGAACAGGGATGACCAGCCCACTATTGATCTGCTGTCTTATCGCAGACTGTATGGTTTCGATTTGCTGGATTGCAAGCATTGGCAGGGTTATGTACAGATGCCGCTGTTTAAACTGCATGTGCAGGTATTTACACCCAATCTGGAAAATACCCGTTTTGACAAGATTCAGGGAACGGCCTTTCTATTACATGGATATCTGGAACATAGCGGAATTTATCAGCCGATTGTACGTGAGTTGCTGGAACAGGGCTTTAGCGTCCTGACCTATGACCTGCCGGGGCATGGTCTCAGCGATGGTTCATCTGCCAGTATCCAGAATTTTGATCATTACCAGCAGGTTTTGCATGCGGTATATCGTTATGTGAAGCATGCCGAGCAGTTACCTAAACCTTGGGTTGGCATTGGACAAAGTACCGGTGGTGCGATCTGGATGCATCATTTGCTCGAATTTGCAGAACGACGCGAAAATCCGTTTGTAGATCGCGTGCTGTTATTGTCACCATTGATTCGTCCAGCTAAAACTGCCTGGTGGCACAATCCGCTCGGTCTCGGCATTATCAGCCGGATCAAGCGTGAAGTACCACGTCATTTCCGCCGTAATAACCATAATCCTGAATTTCTGCGCTTTATCCGACTTAAAGATCCTTTGCAACCCCGCATGATGGGCATGGATTGGATTCTGGCGATGTCACGCTGGATGCTGGAAATGGAAGCACGTCCAGCCTGCCGAATCCCTGTCTGGTTAGCTCAAGGTGCTCAGGATCAGACAGTGGACTGGCGTTATAACATTGAATTTATCCGTCGCAAGTTCCGCCTGCAAACTTTGTTAATGCTGGAAGAAGGTTCACATCAATTGATTAATGAACGCGCGGATATCCGTGCAGCACTCACAGGTTTAATTCCAGCCTTTTTACATGCGCATGGCAGTAAGACCTATTATTAGACTGTGACACTCTCAATTAAAAAAAGGCGTTTTAGTAAACGCCCTTTTTTTGTCTAATTTGACTAATTTTTGATTCTTATAGGCTCAAAAACTTTCCAGTTTGGCCATATTCCACATACGGAAATAAAAGTTTTCCTCATCTTTATTTTCGCAATGTAATAATTCGCCTTCTTTAAGCCAGAAATGAATCTGGGCAAAGTTCTTGATTTCATGATTGCTGATTCGCTGTGCCAAATGATGCGGCTTAATGGCAGAAGGATGTTTTAAACCTGCTGAAGCGATGAGCTCAGACAGGGCATGCATTGTATTTTTATGGAAATAAAACACTCGCTCTGCCTTAGTCGGGACATGTAGTGCTTTTTGACGCTCTTTATCCTGAGTAGTCACTCCTACTGGGCATTGATTGGTATGACAACTTTGTGCCTGAATACATCCGACTGCAAACATGAATCCGCGCGCTGAATTGACCCAATCTGCGCCAAGCGCCATGGTACTGGCAATATCAAAAGCACTGATAATTTTCCCGCTTGCACCAATTTTAATCTTGTCTCTCAATCCTGCACCGACCAAGGTATTGTGCACAAACAAAAGGCCTTCTCTTAAAGGAGTACCCATATAGTCAATCAATTCAATTGGTGCAGCACCGGTACCGCCCTCAGATCCATCTACCACAATAAAATCAGGATAAATTTTGGTATGTAGCATGGCTTTCACCATACTCATAAATTGCCAAGGTTGACCCAGACAAAGTTTGAATCCGACTGGCTTACCTTCAGAAAGCTCGCGCAGTTGTTGAATGAAATTCATCATTTCAATGGGAGTTTTAAACGCTGGATGACCAGAAGGTGAGACACAATCATGTTCACGGCTAATCCCGCGAATCTGAGCAATTTCTTCTGAAATCTTGGCTTTAGGTAAAATCCCGCCATGTCCAGGCTTTGCGCCTTGTGAAAGCTTGATTTCAATCATCTTTACTTGAGGTAGCTTGGCTTTTTCTGCAAATTTCACCGGATCAAACTGACCCTCTAAGGTCCGACAACCAAAATATCCGCTACCAATTTCCCAGACAATGTCACCGCCATGTTCCAGATGATAAGGGCTGATACTACCTTCCCCGGTATCATGAAAGAATTTGCCTTTTTGCGCACCAAGATTCAAAGCCCGAACCGCATTGGCACTTAAACTTCCGAAACTCATAGCCGAGATATTCAAAATGGAAGCAGAATAAGGCTGGGTACATTGCTCATTGCCGATTAGAATACGAAAGGTTTCTGGATCGGCAGGTCTGCAAGGGGTAAGGGAATGGCTAATAAACTTATAATTTTCTTCATAGACATTTATGATCGAGCCGAAGGGCTTATCTGAATTTTCATTTTTAGCCCGTTGATACACCAGACTGCGCTGCATACGTGAAAATGGCAGGGCATCCCGATCCGCTTCAATAAAATACTGACGAATTTCAGGACGGAATTCTTCAAAGATAAAGCGGAAATGACCCATAATCGGGTAATTTTTTAAGATTGAATGTCTGTTCTGCAAGACATCATATAGGCCTAGCAGGCTCAGCAGAATACTGACGATCCATAAGGTATTCACCAAAGTTGCCGGCATAAAATAATAGATATAGCGCGGTTCATAACCGATATGAAAAATCGTAAAAATAACGGCGATGGTGATGCAGGCAAACCAGACCGAGTGCCGTGAAAAGAAAGTATTAAGTAATTTGTGTCGTACTAATTGCGCAGGGTTAGCCATTATGAAATTAAATTCCTATTTCCACTACGATAGCGTTTAATAATGTGCAGAGCTGCCTGGCTTATACAAGCATAGAATTGTTTTTTAATTTTATAAACTTGCTGAAAGTCTTTTAATGGCCGCCATACTTATCTTCTAGATAGATAATAAATTTTCCAAATAATCTTCTATGAAAAAATTGTGCAAAAGGCATGCATTCTTTTTATTTCAAAAACAGGCTTAAGCGCTCTATAGTGATTTTTATCCCCACAGCAGGAGTGTAAATTATGACAAAAAAATCGATCCGTTTTAATAATGCAGAGCTGGCTTGCTCATGTTATCAGACTCTTTAATTTCTAATGTGACACATCCGGTCTGTTTTCTGGGGCAAGAGGAAAGCAGACCGGCTCAGTAACAGATCACCAGAGCAATAATAAAAATAAAATAATAAATTGATCAGGTCCCCAAAATGGGGACTTTTTTATTCTTTGGAAGAGACTGAATCAGTTTCATTCACTTGGTAAACAGCATCTGCCACTATTTTTGGTTCGATGTTTTTGATTTTATTACCAAAACTGCGTAACCACCAGACCAGTTGCGAGGTAAAAGGCACAGTCGCACTAATCAGAGCCATGCCATTTTCAATTTTTTCAATGTTTTGATCTTTGCTGAGCTGACTTTCCTCAAAATAGTGTGCATCAGATTCAGGCATGCTCAGTTGAAGTAATACATTTTCTGTTGGCTGGTTAAAATCGACCCGGAATCCTAAAGCGCCAGATTCGATGTATTCATCAATATCAAAATTTACCGGATGCAGGGCACGAGAATTCAGCACCACCGCTGATTTAAAACGGTGCAGGGCAAAGGTTTGAATATCCGATTTATCATGACGGGTACAGACCAGATAGATAATTGAACCTTTTTGTACTAATGCCAGCGGATTTAAAATATAGGTTTTCTCTTCGCCATTATGACCACGACCCTGATAAACACATTCCAGCTGTTTGTCCTGTAACAGGCCTTCGTAAATCGCCTGTTGGGCCGTTTTATCGACTACAGGCGGAATAAGTGGCTGAGTGGCAGGCACGATTCTGACCCGGTTAATCCATTGCCGTACATTATTTTGTGATGACAGGCTGCGTCGAGCCAGATCAAACCAGGGGTTCATTTCTTCAATCAGACTAGGTGGCAGTAGGTGTTTGAGATGTTCTTCCACCATCATAAAAGTCACCGCCTGTGAACTGGTCATATGCGGCAAGCTTTGAATGGGCGCATCTGAACGCCAGCGCCAGCCTTGTGGCGTGGTTTTACTGCTCTCAATCGGAAAACGCTGGGCAATCTGGTTCAGGTCACGCTGAATAGTACGCAAACTGATCTCGATCCCTTCACGATTCAAGATTTCCTGGAGTTCACGGGTTCCCATCCATTTTCCGGTAGAAAGACGCGACAAGATTTGCCATTGGCGGTAAAGGCTATTGGAGGTTTCTTTTTCTTGTGCTGACATAATGTATTTTTACTGGCAATCAATGGAAACAAATTAAATATGAGCTTACCACAATAAAAAATCTGGCTTTTTTTCGCAAGTTATTCTGCGCAACAATTGACCTACAATCCGTAAACATCTTGGCGAAAAATGATATTGAGTGAATAGGCACTTTACTGGGTTAATGCATACTTCGAAACGGATGTCATGGCATGGATATTGCTCTGATTTTATTATAATAGATTACAATGAAGAGGTTTGTATGCTAAAAGAAAGCCAGGATACAAATACTATTACAACAGTAGAAAATCATACTGCAGCAGATTTAAGCAAAAATTTTACAGATACTACAGCACTCAATATTTCAATCAAACATAGTCCGCATTTTTTATACCAAGAGATTTCTTCGAAATTTTTCAATGAAATGCGTGATCATCAGGTGATGAACAGTCAGGCAGGTCAACGACTTGAAGAATGGCTGTCACAGCATACACTGGATGAACTGAATCAGCTAAATGAAGTAGCAAAAGAACATTTTCTTTCTGATGGTATTACGTTTACCGTATACGGCGATGAGCAAGGCACTGAGCGGACTATTCCGTTTGATGTAATCCCACGGGTGATTGCCCGTAAACAGTGGAATATGGTGGCACTCGGTTCAGCACAGCGTGTTCGTGCCTTAAACCTGTTTCTGCATGATATTTATCATCAGCAGGATATTCTCAAAGCCAATATTGTTCCTGAACTTCAGGTACTGACCCATGAAGCGTATCAGCCGCATATGTATCAGCATCATTTGAAAGGCAGTATCTATAGCCAGATTAGCGGGATTGATATTATCCGGGATTCCAAAGGCGAATTTTATGTACTGGAAGATAACCTGAGAACGCCGTCTGGTGTGTCCTATATGCTGGAATGCCGCAAGATCAGCCAGAAGTTAATGCCAAAAGTGTTTGAGCAATCCAATATTGCCGGTATTGAGCAATATCCAAAACTCTTAAGAGAAATTCTGGCGGAAAATGCCTATACCGATAATCCATTCATTGTGGTTTTGACTCCGGGTCGTTTCAATAGTGCTTACTATGAACATGCTTGCCTTGCAAGGGACATGGATGTACCTTTAGTGACATCACGTGATCTTTTTGTTGAGAACTCTAAGGTTTATGTAAAAACGATACGTGGGCGTCAACAGGTTGATGTTATTTATAGAAGGGTCGACGACGCCTATCTTGATCCACTGTGCTTTAAACCAGATAGTACTTTGGGTGTTCCGGGCTTAATGTCCGCATATTTACAACATAATGTTGTAATTACAAATGCACCGGGTACAGGTGTGGCAGATGATAAATCGATTTATCCTTATGTCGATAAAATGATTCATTTTTATTTAGGTGAAAAACCAATTTTAAATAATGTTCCAACCTACCAATGCCGTAATCCGGAAGATCTGGACTATGTGTTGGCAAATTTGGATCAGCTGGTCGTCAAGGAAGCACAAGGTTCTGGCGGTTACGGCATGCTGATTGGGCCACAAGCCTCTCAACAGCATATTGATATTTTCAGAGATAAGATTTTAGCTGCGCCGCATTTATATATTGCGCAGCCAACTTTGGATTTGTCGGTCAGTCCGACTTTAAGCAATTTTGGTATTGCTGAACGACATATTGATCTACGTCCTTTTGTCTTGAGCTCACCTTACCGCACTGAAATTGTGCCAGGTGGTCTGACCCGGGTAGCCATGCAGGCAGGCTCACTGGTGGTCAACTCATCGCAAGGTGGCGGGATCAAAGATACCTGGGTAGTCGACAACTTACATTCATAACATTCCAAAGAAGGATAACGTCATGGTTTTGTTAAATACCAATGCGCAACATATTTTTTGGTTAGGCCGTTATTTATCTCGTACCCAGTTTTTATGTTCGCATTTTCCATTTTTAGATGATGAAGCCGCTGTGGCTTATGCACATGCTTTCTGTTTGCCTGCGTTTGATGCCAGTTCCTTAAATGAGCTGGTTCTAGATAGCACCCAGCCGACTTCATTTACCCAACAGTTTCAAGTGGCAAAAGACAATATTCAGGAATTGCGCGGTGTATTGTCAGGCAAAGCCTATTCCGAACTACTGAAACTGATTAAAACTGCGGATCAGAATGCCGGTTATATCTGCGATGTCGTGACAGATTGTGCCGAAATTCTGGAAGCAGAATCATCAGATGTATTTCTGTTTTTCAGTCTGTGCCAATGTCTAGAACAGCTAGATCAGCAATTACGTCTCGGTGAAGATACGACCCGTACCTTATGTAAAATCGATTATATCGTGGATACACTCTGTGAAATTGGCTGGGGCAGTGTAAAGCAATACTGGACACAGTTACGTGCCGCACCTGATCTGAAGCAGTTTTACCAGTTTAGTGATCATATTCATCGCTTGTTCGAGGCTGATGTATGAAATTGATGGTGAATCACCAAACGCAATATACGTACACAGCTGAGGTGAGGAACAGTATTCAGTACATCAAAATGATGCCTTCCACCAATGAACACCAGAAAGTGCACTATTGGGATGTCAGTGTACCGGGTCAGAAAGTAATCCGGCATGATGCCTTTCAGAATCTCTGGATGACCAGTACACAGCGTGAATCCTATCATAGCCTGATGATCATGGCACAAGGCATCGTTGAGTTAAAACTCGCGCATGAGCAGGGCTTAAATGATTCATTAAATCCCTATCTGTTTTTACAACCGACTGAAGCCACAAAATGCAATGCAGAGATGAAGGATTTTGCAGAGCGGCATGTTCCAGCATTAACTCGTAAACATTTAATCGGCTTGGCCCAAGCCGTACTCGAACACGTTCCTTATATATCAAATAGTACTACGGTACAAGGTTCTGCGATTGATGCCTTTGAAGTACGTCAGGGTGTCTGTCAGGATCACAGTCATATTTTTATCGCCATGTGTAAACATTTAGGTTTACCATCACGTTATATATCAGGTTATCTTTATGCACAGAATGCCTCACATTTGGCAAGCCACGCTTGGGCTGAGGTATTTGTTGAACAAGCATGGTACTGTTTTGATGTGAGTAATCTGTTATTTACGCCAAGTGCGCATGTCTATGTTGCGGTGGGACGCGACTATTGGGATGTTGCACCAGTACGTGGTGTAAGAAAAGAAGGCGGTGTGGAATCCATGTATTCCATCGTCCAGGTACTAGGATGTTAATTCATTAATAAGGACAAAAAATGACGTATTGTTGTGCCCTTCGTTTAGAGCAAGGTATGCTATTTATCAGTGATACACGCACCAATGCTGGTGTGGATCACATTTCGGTATTCCGAAAATTATATACCTTTGGGGCAGATGGGGAGCGCGTTATCGTACTCCAGGCCTCCGGAAACCTGGCAACAACACAGGCGGTGATCGGACATATCAGAAATCAGCTGGAACTCAGGCAGGAACCGAATATCCTGAGTTTACCCACCATGTTTGATGTTGCGGAACTGGTGGGCAATACGCTCAAAAAAGTAATTGCCAATGTGACTGATGATAGTTTAGAACAAAGTACTTACTATTGTAATTTCCTGGTCGGCGGCCAGATTAAAAATCAGGAAATGCAGCTCTATCATATTTATCCGCAAGGCAATTTTATTTGCGCGACACGGGATACGCCATATTTCCAGATTGGTGAAAGTAAATATGGTAAGCCGATTCTGGATCGTGCTCTGACCTATGATATGCCACTCGATGAGGCATTACGCTGTTCTCTAATTTCTTTTGCTTCTACCTTACGTTCAAATGTATCTGTCGGTATGCCGCTGGATGTACTTGTCTATAAAAAAGACAGCTTGATGATGCCGAAAGGTAAACGTATTGCTGAAGACGATGAATATTTTACGGATATCAGTCGGCAATGGTCAGAAACTTTAAAGAAAGGTTTGGCAGAGCTGCCTACACCATCGAATGATTATTTCTTATAATATTTATAGAAATAAAAATAAGTTTTTCTTATAAGAATTAGTAAAAATTGACTGCTTAGTGTACAGTGCTAACTTCTATACGATATTGCATAGATAAGAATAGAGGTTAGCCGCATGTACCAATTTTGTTATGCCAGTGAAAGTACCTCGTCCAAAGCCGACTTACTTCAAGATTTAACGGATATCCTTAAAGAAGCACGTGATTTTAATCATCCTAATCAAATAACAGGGGTGCTTTATTTTGCTGATGGACATTTTTTCCAGTGCTTGGAAGGTGAATGTCTGGTTTTAAAAGCTTTACTGACAGAGAGACTATCTAAAGATTCACGCCATAAAAATATTAAACTATTTGAAACTAAAGAGATTGAGCAGCGTACTTTTGGCGACTGGTCGATGAAATACATTTCTAAACGCAGTTCCATTCAACAATTCTGCCAAGAGATGGGGCTTGAAGTTTTTACGCCTAATGATTTTAACCAGGAACAAGTAGATGCTTTATTACTTGAACTGTCATTAATCGAAAATGAAGAGCAAAAATTAGCTTAAATACTGACCGTATAAAAAAGCCCAATTTATATTGGGCTTCATTATTTTTGGCTAGTTTTTCTTTAAACCAGTTTGCGTACCGGGCGGGCAGACATACGGCAAAGTAATTCATAACCAATCGTACCATTGGCTTCAGCTACATCATCAACCAGACGGGATTTGCCCCATAGTTCGACTTCAGTACCTAATTCCAGATTGAGACCAGTTGCATCAATGGCAATCATGTCCATTGCCACACGGCCAATCACACGGGTTTGCTGATCATTAATCGCTACATAGTTCTGTTTCGGGAAAGCACGTGGATAACCATCACCATAACCGATAGAAACAATGGCTAAAGTCATATCTTGATCAGCAGTGAAAGTAGAACCATAGCCGACATGTTCACCCGCTTTGATATTGTTTAGTGCAATCACTTCCGCAGTAAAAGTCATGACTGGTTTTAGATCCAGATCATGTACAGTTTTGTCTGCAAATGGAGTCGCGCCGTAAAGCATGATACCTGGACGCACAAAGTCAAAATGCAATTCTGGATATTTATAGATCGCAGCTGAATTACAACAAGAACCCATTAAAGGTGCGCAGTCATTTTTCACTTCAAGGAACTGCTGGATTTGCTGTTCATTGAGTGGATGTTCCGCATCAGCATTGGCAAAGTGCATCGCCAGCACGCAGGTAAAACCTTCTGCTTTTAGTTGATTGATCACATCTTTAATCACATCAATTTTAAAACCAAGACGGTTCATACCGCTGTTGAGTTTCACCCAGACTTTCAAGCCTTTCGCAATATAGGCTTCTTTATTTGCCAGTAACCAGTCCAGTTGTGGCTGATGATGCACAATGACTTCAATATTCTGATCGATCACAACCTGCATTTCATCTGCAGAGAAAATGCCTTCGATCAGGGTAATGGGTTGCTGGTAGCCGAGTTCACGAATTTCCAGGGCTTCTTCCAGACAGGCGACCCCAAAGGTATCACTATCTTTTAAGGCTGCTAAGCAGTCTTTAACTCCATGTCCGTAAGCATTGGCTTTGACCATGCTGACGATTTTAGCGGTTGGGGCAAGTTGTTTGACACGGTTTAAATTATATTGCAGTGCTTCACTGTCAATATAAACTGTAGCTTGGCGCACCCTAGATACTCCTGCGGGATGACAAAAATAATATCGTGTGGAACACACAAAAGAGGGAGAGAAATAACAGGATTGTGAAAACAAAAGCGGTCATTTCAAAATTGCAAATATTGTAGACCTATCTGCCATAAATGGACATGCTCATTTATATAATTTCATGCACAGCAGGCATTCTAAATAAAAAAGAGACCATTTCGGCCTCTTTTTTGGAATCAAATTAACCTTGAGTGCTTATTCTTCATCATCATATTGGGCATAGAATTCAGGAGAGAGGTTACTGAAACGGGTATATTGACCTTCAAATGCCAGACGAACTGTACCAATTGGACCATTACGCTGTTTTCCAATAATAATCTCGGCAGTACCAGCTTCTTTGGATTCCTTGTTATAAACCTCGTCACGGTAAATAAACATGATCAAATCGGCATCCTGCTCGATCGCACCAGATTCACGAAGGTCAGACATTACCGGGCGTTTGTTTGGACGGTTCTCCAGAGAACGGTTCAACTGTGATAAGGCAATCACAGGACATTGCATTTCTTTAGCCAAGGCTTTTAAGCTGCGAGAAATCTCCGAGATCTCGCCTACACGGTTATCACCCATACCCGGCACTTTCATCAACTGAAGATAATCGACCATGATACAACCGAGTTTACCACCATGCATTTTGGCAATACGACGCGCACGCGCACGAACCTCAGTCGGTGGTAGTGCAGAGGAGTCATCGATATAAAGATGCTTTTCCTGTAAATGTACAATGGTACTGGTCACCTTAGACCATTCATCACTGTCCATTTTACCGGCACGTAAATGCCCTTGATGCACGCGGCCGAAAGATGAAATCAAACGCATCGCAATCGAATCCGCTGGCATTTCCATCGAATAGACCAGCGCAGGGAGGTTGTTGTTAAACAGCACACTTTCGACCAAATTCATGGCAAAGGTGGTTTTACCCATAGAAGGACGAGCTGCGACAATAATCAAGTCACCGGCCTGCATACCAGAAGTTTTATTGTCCAGTTCTACGAATCCCGTAGTTAAACCGGTAATTGAACCTTCTAATTGGGACAGTTCATTCAACTTGTCGAATACGTCAGCTACAACAGTATTGATGGCTTTGGGGCCTTGAGCCTTGGCATTGTTATTATGTTGTTCGGCAATCGAGAAAATATTGGTTTCAGCCAGATCCAGAATTTCACTCACTGGACGGCCTTTAGTGTCATAGGCATTCTGTAAAATTTCAGAGCTGACTTTGATCATGCTACGTAAAGTAGAGAACTCTTTAATTTTACCCGCATAGGTTTCCAGGTTATAGAAACTTGAAGGGGAGTCAGCCATCAGCTGCATTAAATATTCTTCACCACCGACAGCATCGAGTAAGTTCTGTTTGATCAGCCAGTCATGTACCAGTACTGCATCATAAGGCGAGTTTTCCTTAGAAAGCTGTTCAATGGCACGGAAAATATATTTATGCCGGGTCGCATAAAAATCATTTTCAGTCAGCACATCGCCGACTTGTTCAAAAGATTCAGCCACAGTCATAAGGGCAGCAAGTACAGCCTGTTCAATCGCTAAATTGTGCGGGGGAGTACGGAACTCCTTAAGTTGGGTATCAGCAACAATTTCTGGTTTAGCGGTAGGTGCCTTTTTGCTGGCATTCGCCTGTGACATATAAATCCCTGATTTTAAATACAATGGTTAAATATTGTCGGAGATGAATAAGGTTTATTCACTACGAGATGAAATGATACGCGGTCTAATCCAAAATGCGAAGTGCAATTTTTTGTGAACGCGAAGAATAAATTGAATTTTTTACTGTTGAGCAGATTATATTTTTTACAGATAAAAAAAGAGCATGCCAAAGCATGCCCTTTTTTCGGTGAGAAATTACTCAGCTACGATAGTAACCAGAACTTCTGCAGCAACATCATGGTGCAATTGAATTGCGATGTTGAATTCACCAGTGTTGCGAAGCGCGCCATTTGGAAGACGAACTTCAGCACGGTCAACTGTAAGACCAGCATTTGTCAACGCGTCAGCGATGTCACGAGTACCGATTGAACCGAACAGTTTACCTTCATCACCAGCTTTCGCAGTGATTACGATGTTAACTTCGTTCAATTGGTCAGCACGTGCTTGAGCAGCAGCTAATACTTCAGCTTCTTGTTTCTCAAGTTCAGCACGACGAGCTTCAAAAGCAGCAGTGTTAGCTTCAGTAGCTGCAACTGCTTTACCTTGAGGGATCAAGTAGTTACGACCGTAACCAGCTTTAACTGAAACTTTATCACCAAGTTTACCAAGGTTTTTAATGCGTTGTAATAAGATAATATCCACAGCTCAACCTCACTTATGATTGTCAGTGTAAGGGATCAAAGACAAGTAGCGAGCTTGTTTGATAGCAAGTGCTAGCTGACGTTGGTAACGAGCTTTAGTACCTGTAATACGGCTAGGAACAATCTTGCCGTTTTCAGTGATGTACTGTTTTAAAGTGTCGATATCTTTGTAGTCGATGTACGTAACGTTCTCAGCTGTAAAGCGGCAGAACTTGCGACGACGGTAAAAACGTGCCATGTTAGGTTCTCCTTATGCTTCAGCAGAGTCTTGAGCTTGTTGTGCTTCTTCACGTTGAGCTTTACGCGCACGTTTTTCTTCAGCACTCTTAGCCAATAGTGACTCTTCAGTGATAGCGTTTTCACGACGGATGATAAGGCTACGAATGATTGCATCGTTATAACGGAACAATTCTTCTAGCTCATCAAGAGTAGTTTGACCACACTCAACATTCATAAGAATGTAGTGAGCTTTGTGGATCTTGTTGATTGGGTAAGCCAATTGACGACGGCCCCAGTCTTCAAGACGGTGGATTTGACCTTCAGCTTCTTTGATGTGAGTCAGGTAACGTTCTACCATACCCACAACTTGATCGCTTTGGTCTGGATGTACCAATAGTACGATTTCGTAGTGACGCATTGTCAGCTCCTTACGGTTTAAACAGCCCCAATTTAAGTGAAATTGAAGCAAGGAGTCACAACCTTGGTTGTGTCGCATAATATGCGAAGCGTGAAGTTTAGTGGTTTTGGGGCTGAAATACAAGCAAATCTTGCCAGATGATGAATGTTTAAGCAGATAAGGAAGTTAATGAAAAAATTTACAAGAAGGAAATTTCTGGAAGAAACACAGTTACTTTAAATTGGCTTTAAGGGAATTATTTATTTAGCAGAAGAAATAAAAAAGATAGAGTAAAACTCTATCTTTTTAAAAAAATATGATTGGATTCTGCGGGGCAGTAGAAGTAAAACTGAAAATAATACTGATCACGGTAATCAGTTTGACCGAGAACATGAAATACTGTTTTGCCCATGCCTGATCATCTTCAGCTTTAAAGCCCTGAATACTGAGATAGATCCAGTAAAGCGTCATCAGATTCAATACCACCAGATAAATCCAGTTTGCATAACCATAAACAAATAGAGCATTCATGGTGATTCCGAACAATATCACGTAGATCAAAGATTCGATCTTGGTACGTCGAATTGAACGGGCGACAGGCAGAATTGGAATGCCTGCATTTTTGTAATCTTCAAAACGGTAAACTGCAATTCCCCATGAATGAGGCATTTGCCAGAGTGCATACCCTAGAAAAATTAAAAGGGCACCTAAGTCAAACTGACTTGCAACTGCGGTATAACCGATCACAGGCGGTGCTGCGCCAGAAATACTGCCTACCAGTGTTTGGTGAATAGTTGTTCGTTTTGTCCATAAGCTGTAAAAACCAACGTATACGACAAAACCAATAACTGCGAATAGGAAAGCGTATGCATTTACCCAGAACCATAAAATGCCAAAACCGATTACACCCAGTACAAAAGCAAAGGCGAGAGCAACAGGTACAGAAATGGTTTTTTTGACAAGTGCGCGATTTTGCGTGCGCTGCATTTTTTGGTCGATGTCCTGATCAATAACGTTATTGACCACGCATCCTGATGCTACTACGAGAGTAGTACCAATAAGAGTAAGAAGCAGGAGAAGGAAATCTACAGAACCTTGAGTGGCTACGAAGTAGCCACCCAAAGTGGTAACAAAGTTACCGAAGAGAATTCCTGGCTTAGTCAGGAATAAATACTTTTTCAGCATGACAACCAGTTTAGATCATCATATTGTAGTGTAGGTAGTTCATGATCCATACAGAACCCACTAAAAGAATAGCGATGGTTAAGATGGTATACACAAATGCAATTACGTTCCAGCGTTGCTCTGAAGAAGAGTTCATGTGCAAGAAGTAAATTAATTGCACAAGAATCTGAGCGACTGCAGTAATTGCAATAGCAGTAATCAAGATACCGCGGCTAAAACCACCTGTCATGACCATACCGAATGGAATTACAGTAAGGACAACAGACAGGATGAAGCCAACAGTATATTGCTTCATGTTACCGTGTGATTCGCCAGCAGCGTTATGATCATGACTCATTATAGAACTCCCATCAAGTAAACTACGCTGAATACACAGATCCATACGATGTCAAGGAAGTGCCAGAACAAGCTTAGGCACGCAAGACGACGAGTGTTAGGTAGAGTCAAACCATATTTCTTGATTTGAATCATTAACACGATCATCCATACCAAACCTGAAGTCACGTGGATACCGTGCGTACCTACCAACGTAAAGAACGAAGACAGGAACGCAGAAGTGCTAGGGCCATGACCAGCATGAACTAAATGATTGAACTCATAAAGTTCCATACCGATAAAGGCAGCACCGAATAACCAAGTGATCGCTAACCAGGTAAGAACCTGACCAACGTTTTTCTTGTAGGCAGCTAGAACGGCAAAACCAAAAGTTACGGAAGAGATCAAGAGGGCAAACGTTTCAGTTAAAACGAAGCCTAATGAATCACCAAACAGATCACGCGCGCTTGGAGTGCCTAATGGAACGTGGCTACTTAAAACAGCGAATGCAATGAAGAGTGTACCGAAAAGGATAAGGTCACTCATCAAGTAAGTCCAGAAACCAAAGACAGTGATGTCAGTATCATCGTGATGATGATGCTCATCGTGCCCGTGGTTATCGTGATGAAGTACTTCAGCCATGGTCTTAGTCCTTCTTCAAGTGTTTTTCAAGGATCGCATAACGTTCACCTTCAATACGCTCAACTTCAGCAGCAGGAACATAGTAATCCACTTTCTTGGTGAAAGAAGACACGATGAAGCTGATGATAGCTGCTACGAAAGTAACCGCTACTAGCCACCAGATGTGCCAGATTAACGCGAAGCCCATAACAGTGATGAACATTGCGATAATGAAACCAGCAGCACGGTTAGTCGGCATATGGATATCTTCGTACTTCGTAGGTTTTGCATAAGCAACACCGTTTTCTTTCTCGATCCAGAAAGTATCAATACCATTGATCTTTGGAAGATGAGCAAAGTTATAGAACGGAGCAGGAGAAGATGTAGCCCATTCAAGCGTACGACCATCCCATGGATCGCCAGTCAAATCTAGACGTTGATCGCGTTGTAGGAAACCAACAACGATTTGCATGATGAAACATACAATACCAAGTGCAACTAGAACAGCACCGAACATTGCGATGTTTACATACGGATCCCAGTCTGGGTTATCAAATGTATTCAGACGACGAGTCATACCCATGAAACCAAGGATATAAAGTGGCATGAATGCAAAATAGAAACCGAAGAACCAGAACCAGAATGCTGCTTTACCCCAAGTCTCATTCAGTCTCCAACCGAACATTTTCGGCCAGTAGAAGATGATACCCGCGAACATAGCGAATACTACACCACCAATAATTACGTTATGGAAGTGAGCGATCAGGAATAAAGAGTTGTGTACCAGGAAGTCCGCTGGTGGAACCGCCATCAATACACCTGTTAAACCACCGATACCAAAGGTCACAAGGAAGCCAAGTGTCCATAGCATTGGGGTAGTGTAAACGATACGACCCTTGTACATGGTGAACAACCAAGAGAAGATTTTCACACCAGTAGGAATCGCAATAATCATGGTCATGATACCGAAGAATGCGTTAACGTTGGCACCTGCACCCATGGTAAAGAAGTGGTGAACCCATACAACGAATGACAATACTGTAATTGCAACTGTTGCATAGACCATTGATTTGTAACCGAACAATGCTTTACGAGCGAAAGTCGATACAACTTCAGAGTAAATACCAAATGCTGGCAATACCAGAATGTATACTTCTGGGTGACCCCAAGTCCAAATCAAGTTCACATAAAGCATTGGGCTACCGCCTAGCTCGTTTGTGAAGAAGTGGAAGCCGAAGTAACGGTCAAGAGACAGCATTGCAATAGTAGCAGTCAACACTGGGAATGCTGCGATAATCAATACTGCTGTACATAAAGATGTCCAGGTAAAGATTGGCATTTCCATCAGTTTCATGCCAGGCGCACGCATTTTGATGATGGTAACGAAGAAGTTAACACCCGTTAATAGCGTACCCAGACCTGAAATCTGCAGTGCCCAGATGTAGTAATCCACACCTACGCCAGGAGAGTATTCAATGCCTGATAGTGGAGGATAAGCCATCCAACCAGTCGCAGCGAATTCACCAATCGCAAGTGAAGCCATCATCAGACCCGCAGCACCAGCGAACAGCCAGAAGCTTAAAGAGTTCAATAATGGGAATGCAACGTCACGTGCACCGATTTGAAGCGGTACAGAGATGTTCATTAAGCCAACAACAAGACCCATTGCCACGAAGAAGATCATGATCACACCGTGTGCGGTGAAGATCTGATCATAGTGTTCTGGGTGCAAGTAGCCTTCGCCGCCACCTTTTGCAAGGAACTGCTGAAGACGCATCATGATCGCATCGGCGAAACCACGTACCAGCATGATCACTGATACAAAGATATACATGATACCAATTTTTTTATGGTCTACAGATGTGAACCATTCGTTCCACAGGTAGCCCCATTTTTTGAAGTAGGTAATACCCGCAACAACTGCGATACCACCTAAGATCATCATTGCAACAGTTACCAGTACGATTGGATCGTACGGAATTGCATCTGGACCTAACTTACCTAAGAAGCTCATGAATTATTCTCCTTGAGAAGCAGTCGCATGTTCAACATCTACATGTGCTTCAGAAGCAGCTGCTTCCTGGTGAGCAACAGAAGACGCTGAGTGATCAGCACCGTGATAGTTACTCATGTAGTTATTGATCACAGATTCAAACAAACCTTGCTCAACAGAAGAGTAGTAAGTCACTGGATGTGGCTTAGTTGGGTAAGGCTTCATTGCTTCAGCAGCAGCCTTCTCTTCAGGAGTCGTAGCTTTTGCAATAATCGCTTCGATTTGGTGTTTACCACGGTTACCGTCACGCAAGCTTGCAAATTCAGCTTGGTCTAAAACAGTTTTTTGAACTGCTTCTGGATTTACTGAAGTACCGTTACCTGCTTTAACTGCAGCTACCCATTCAGCAAACTGAGCATCAGTCACAGCATGTGCACGGAAGCGCATTTGTGAGAAGCCATAGCCTGAATAGTTAGAAGAGAAACCGCGGTAGCCTTCAGCTGGGCTAGTTTCGTCTGCCATTAAGTTCAGGTGAGTTTGCATACCCGCCATTGCATAGATCTGACCACTTAACGCAGGGATGAAGAATGAGTTCATCGTGAAGTTAGAAGTCAAACGAAGACTTACCGGAGTTTTCTCTGGGAAGCGAATTTCGTTTACAGTCGCAATGTTTTGTTCTGGGTAGATGAAGATCCATTTGAACTGTTCAGCAATAACCTGAACTGTTAATGGTGCTTTATCTGCCTCAAGTGGGCGGTATGGGTCGTACTTGTGGGAACCCCACCAAGTTAACCAAGCTAAAATACCAATAATAATGACAGGGATACCCCAAACTACAATTTCAATCGCAGTAGAGTGTGCCCATGTAGGTTTATAGTCTGCGTCTTTATTCGATGCGCGATATTTCCAACCGAACCATAATGCCATGATAATTGATGGAATTACCACCAACAGCATTAAGTAAATCGCAGTCATCATCAGGCTACTTTGGCCTTCAGCAACTGGACCCTTAGAGTTCAGAAGTACTAGATCACCACCACACCCTGTTAAAAGTGCAGCCATCGTTGATAAAGACAATACAGCTAAAATCGTTTGTCTCATTTTACAACCTCGGTGAAGAGTCCCATTCCCTAATTTAATATGGGATAGCGATTAAAGTGTCGCATGATAAAAGAGGCCGTTTTTTTACAAAACACCCTTCTAATCATAATACACCGCTACGTTGTAGGGCATTATGCCTGATATTGCCAAACTAAGCTATATATAAAGGTGCTTTAAATGACTGTAATAAAAACCGATTTTGTCGGTCGGATTTCAAGAATATTTATAGGAATTTTATTGTAATTTCAAAGTTATGTAGGAAAATGGGATGCCAAAACATCCCATTTTATGGCAGGACTAATTATTGTTTAACGACTTGGGTTTTTGCCAGTTTATCGTGCACGGTTTGACGTTTTTGCCCTAAACCGAACGCCCAGTCAATGATTGTGCTGAGTGGCATGAAGATAATATTCAGGAGAATAAGGAACACACTGCGAATAGTGAAGGCACGCATCAAGCTGGTTTTTTCACCAGTCTCAGCATCTACGATCTTAATTTTAGTCAGTTTTTTACCGATACTTTGACCCGATTTGGCAATCAGAAAAGCCTGAATAGCGAGCATGATCACCAGGTAAATTGCAGTCGCAATCCATGCCTGCTGTGAAAACATGTCAAACATCTGAGTCTGTAGCTGCTGTGCCAAAGCAGGGTCAGCATCACTACTTAACATCACATTCATAAATTCCTGGTTCAGTTGTGCGAATTGGGTTTCCTGTTCAGGAGTAAAAAATGCGGTCAAAATAAACGTCGCAGGCAGCCATAAAAGCAGATCCACAATCTTGGCTAAAATACGGCTTGGAATACTCGCCAGTTCTTTTTTTGCTGCAACATTTTGAGAGCTGCGGGCACGAAGATGGTCTGTACTTGACTCATTTGCGTTCTGTGGAGCCTGATAGGCAGGTGTTGCTGGCATTTCTGGTGCTACATAGCCTTCAGGCTGATAGATCAGTTTCCCTTGGGTGAGTTCACCTAAAGCTTTCCATTCGGTCATACCTTGATGCCAAGCCAAATCAGTCAGAAGTACCTGTTGGTTGGCAAGCATCTGATTTAATTGCTCGAGCGTATATGGGCCAGCTTGTTGATTATTTCGTGCCAAGTAAATCTGCATATAAACTGAATCTCAAAAATATAAATTTGGACAAAAATTGAACTAGGAGTTTAAGTATTTTCAGGCTGAAAACAAATAAAAGAATATAAATGTAATATATGGATAAGTTTAGGATTTTCAAGAATGTTCATCACCAAATTCCTCCATAATTGAGACAGTGTAGCAAGGATTGATGATTTTGCTATCAAGATGTGAAAATTCACTTAAATTTAATTATGCAATTTTTTCTCATGCTGTTTGTTGGTATTTGTTTGTCATTACACTAAGAAGCTTATGCTTATATAAATAATTTGATTTCTGTTAAATCAAAAAACATATGATTAATCACTTAACTATAAATATAATTAAGATAATATCTAGAAATATAATTAAGATAATATCTAGGTAATATTGAGAACATAAAAAAAGACCCTATGAAAGGGTCTTTTTTTAAAGAGTTAATTAAGCTTTTTGAGCTTTCTCTTCAGACAGGAAGAACCAGGTATCCAATACTGAGTCTGGGTTAAGAGATACAGATTCAATACCTTGTTCCATCAGCCATTGTGCAAGATCTGGGTGGTCAGAAGGACCTTGGCCACAAATACCTACATATTTACCGGCTTTACGGCAAGCATGGATGGCCATAGAAAGAAGCGCTTTTACTGCTGGATCACGTTCATCAAATAGGTGAGAAACGATACCAGAGTCACGGTCAAGACCAAGCGTTAACTGAGTCAAGTCATTTGAACCGATAGAGAAACCATCGAAGTGTTCAAGGAACTGTTCAGCTAACAAAGCGTTAGTTGGCAATTCACACATCATGATCACTTTAAGACCATTTTCACCACGTTTCAGACCGTTTTGACCTAATAGCTCAATAACACGTTTAGCTTCAGCAACAGTACGTACGAACGGGATCATGATTTGAACGTTAGTCAGACCCATTTCGTCACGAACTTTTTTCAGTGCACGGCATTCAAGTTCGAAGCAGTCACGGAAGTTGTCAGATACATAACGGCTTGCACCACGGAAGCCCAACATTGGGTTTTCTTCTTCAGGTTCGTACAGTTTACCGCCGATCAGGTTAGCGTATTCGTTTGACTTGAAGTCAGACATACGTACGATCACTGGTTTGTCAGCGAACGCAGCAGCAAGAGTAGAGATACCTTCAACCAGTTTTTCTACATAGAATTCGATTGGAGATGTATAACCTGCAGTACGAGCAAGTACAGCAGCGCGAGTTTCACGTGGCAGACTATCGATGTTCAATAATGCTTTAGGATGCACACCGATCATACGGTTGATGATGAACTCTAGACGAGCAAGACCAATACCTTCGTTCGGAATTTGCGCGAAGTCAAATGCACGATCCGGGTTACCTACGTTCATCATGATTTTGAACGGAAGTTTTGGCATAGATTCGATAGAGTTGGTTTGGATTTCGAAATCAAGCGCACCTTCGTAGATGAAACCAGTATCACCTTCAGCACAAGATACAGTTACTTCCTGACCGTCAACCAGGACTTCGGTTGCATTACCACAACCTACGATAGCTGGAACCCCAAGTTCACGTGCGATGATCGCAGCGTGACAAGTACGACCACCACGGTTAGTTACAATCGCAGCAGCACGTTTCATCACTGGTTCCCAATCCGGGTCAGTCATGTCAGATACAAGTACATCACCGTCTTGTACTTTGTCCATTTCTTTAATTGAAGTTACGATGCGGACTTTACCAGAACCGATACGTTGACCGATTGAACGGCCTTCACAGATTACAGTACCACGTTGTTTTAACAGGTAGCGTTCCATCGTGCCAACATTTTCACGGCTCTTCACAGTTTCAGGGCGCGCCTGAACGATGTAGATTTTACCGTCATCACCGTCTTTAGCCCATTCGATGTCCATTGGAGAACCGTAGTGGTTTTCAATGATCAGTGCTTGTTTAGCCAATTCTTGCAGTTCGTGATCGTTCAATGCAAATTGTTGACGATCTGCTTTCTCTACATCCACCACAACAACTGATTTACCTGCAGCTGCTTCTTCACCATAAATCATTTTCTGGTGTTTAGAACCTAAGTTGCGGCGCAGTACAGCATGTTTGCCTGCGTTTAGAAGCGGTTTTGAAATATAGAATTCATCCGGGTTTACTGCACCTTGAACCACCATTTCACCCAAGCCATAAGAAGCTGTAATGAATACTGCATCACGGAAGCCTGATTCAGTATCTAAAGTGAACATTACACCAGCAGCACCAGTTTCTGAGCGAACCATACGTTGTACGCCAGCAGAAAGAGCAACCACGTCATGCGCAAAATTTTGGTGTACACGGTAAGAGATCGCGCGGTCGTTGTACAAAGATGCAAACACTTCTTTGATCGCGATCAGAACGTTGTCGATACCACGAATATTCAGGAAGGTTTC
Organism: Acinetobacter sp. UBA2581; assembly: GCF_002339435.1. Lineage (NCBI taxonomy): Bacteria > Pseudomonadati > Pseudomonadota > Gammaproteobacteria > Moraxellales > Moraxellaceae > Acinetobacter > Acinetobacter sp. UBA2581. The sequence goes on from NZ_DDLD01000072.1 coordinate 45,192, forward strand.
TTGCTGACCTGCGAAAGAAGCATCAGGTAAGTCTTCTGCAGTCGCAGATGAACGAACGGCAACCGCGATATCAGGGTTGCCGTTTGAAAGTTCTGCAAAAGCTGCACGAATTTCCTTTTCCAGTTCAGCAGTAAGTGGAGTTTCCACAATCCATTGACGAATCTTTGCCCCAGTTTCAGCAAGCGCATTGACGTCATCAACGTTAAGTGCAGCAAGCTCTGCATTGATTTTAGCGTTTAGGCCACTTTGCTCGAGAAATTCACGATAAGCAGCAGCTGTTGTTGCGAAGCCACCTGGTACTGATACACCAGCATTAGATAAGTGGCTGATCATTTCGCCCAGAGATGAGTTTTTCCCACCTACAAGCTCAACATCGTGCTTCCCTAATTTTTCTAGACCAATTACGCGCGCTTCCAAAGTTGTTACTCCACTTTTGCAGTATTAATCACTATCTTGGCATGAGAGTATAGCAAATCTTCTAGGTTTTTGATTTTACTAAGCGACAGTCATGTAAGATCGGTTTACTATAAAGATTATATAGTACTAAGACAAATGTTTGAGGAGAATTTTAATGTCAGAAGGTAAACAAATTCAGCGGAGTGTGTTTTTTATTTCCGATGGTACTGCCATTACTGCTGAAACCCTTGGCCACTCGCTGTTAGCGCAGTTTCCGCATGTGGATTTTGACATTCATATTATCCCTTATATTAGCTCTGAAGAGGCGGCCATGAATGTGGTCACAGAAATCAATGAACGTGCCCAAAAAGATGGTCAAAAACCTTTGGTTTTCGATACGTTGGTGGATCCCTATGTACGAGACATTATTAATACTGCAAATGCAGTAAATCTTGATGTTTTTGAAGGACTTATAAGTAAATTATCAGAAGAGCTTGGTACTGAACCTACGACTTTAGTCGGTCAGACCCATGCGGTGACCGATTCCGCGTCCTATAAGGCGCGTATTGATGCCGTACATTTTGCGCTCGACAATGATGATGGTGCGCGTACGCGTCACTATGATAAGGCTGATCTGATCCTGATTGGCGTATCGCGTTCCGGTAAAACTCCGACCTCAATTTATTTATCTTTGCAATTTGGAATTCGTGTAGCGAACTATCCGCTAACTGAAGAAGATCTGGACGATAACCGCCTGCCAGCAGTGCTAAGACCGCATAAAAACAAGCTTTTTGGTCTGATGATTGATGCAGAGCGTCTGGTTGCAATCCGTACGGAACGTAAGGCCAATAGCCGTTATGCCAGCTTTAGCCAGTGCCAGATGGAACTGCGTGCAATTGAAGGTATCTATATTTCGGAAGGGATCAAGTACCTGAATGTCTCAGAAATGTCGATTGAAGAAATTTCAACTCGTGTCTTACAAATGACAGGACTAAAACGTCGAATTGGCTAAAAAGAATTCAGAGCCAGACTTCAGTTTGGCTCTGATTTATAGATAAAAATTAATAAAAAATACTACTTTCATAGAAATAAAATATGAATATTATAAATTGTTGAAATATTCAATATTTTAATCAAAAATGTAATGGTTGGTTTTTAAGCTTATTTGCTCTTCAATGAACTCAGAAATTCAATCTTATAGAACTAAATTTTCCCAAATACACTCCGAATTTCTAATCTCATGAGCTAAAAACAGATTAACTTGCTGATTAAAAAGTATGCACAATTAGCTCAACCTGATGTTCATCTCCATTAATACAATGAATACTATTTTCGGAAATTTTTGCAATAGGCCAGGTAATCAGCTGGCAATTTTCACGTTGCAGAGCAGCATAATAGTGGTCTGATTTAAGATAAACTTTGGATGTGGCCGCAAGATTTGGCATAAGCTGGCGTCTGAGCCATAAATTCTGTACCTGATTTTCCAGATAACGTAATGACAAAATGCTTTTAATCCGGTTATTAAACAGGCGTCGATTTTTAATGATTAAGGGGTGATTTAATAACCGCTGCAAACCACGTTCAGTACCTGGCAATACAAATTGCGGATTAATCTGAAAAACTTTTACTGAGTGAGCTTGCTGGCTAATCTTGTTGAGCTGGCTTACGGTAAATTGATCCGTACCAATAATCGCAATATCTTTTCCAGTACAGTCAAGTTCAGCGAGCTGGGAAGAGGGCACTTTAATGCCAGTAAAATGCTGAAAATTTTCGAGACGATTCTCAAATATACCCGCGTGTGCATCCTGCTTGGTGGACATTGTTTTTCCTTGAAATTATTTAATAATTGGTCTTATTTGCTTTGTTATAGATATTAACAAAAGCCCTAGAACGGTAAAGTTCAAAATTTAACTTAGACAGTCATTCTTTTTTCTATTGTATTTTTAATAAGAGATAGATGTATTAAAGAACAGGAGCTCCATCTTAGATATGAATTTATCCAGTTAGAAAGTTAAAATCTTTAAACACAATTTAAAAAAATATACCCATTCCGAAGAATAGGTATATAGATAAGAATAAATTAGGCAAAGCAAGACAGCATTATTGCCCGTTTTTGATCTGCATCAGCAATTCAAAATTATGCAGACGTTTCTCTGTGTCATAGATATCACAGGTGAAGATAAACTCATCTACATCATATTTTGCTAGGAGTGCTTCCAGACCGGCTTTAACAGTTTCTTTAGAACCCACCTGTGCCATGGCAAAGAAATTATCGACAGACATTTTTTCAGGTGGTGACCAGAGTCCTTTCATAGAATCGATCGGTGCTTTCAATTTCAGGCTTTGACCGCGAATCAGGGCAAGGACACGCTGGTAAGCACTTGTTGCCAGATATTCAGCTTCTTCATCTGTATCTGCTACACAAGTTGGTACGCCCATAGAAACATAAGGACGATCCAGATATTCAGACGGTTCGAAATTGTCCCGATACAATTGAATCGCTTGACCAAGCATACGCGGAGCAAAGTGAGAGGCAAAAGAATAAGGTAGACCAAGTTTTGCTGCCAGTTGTGCGCTAAACAGGCTCGAACCTAATAACCACACAGGTACGTGTGTGCTTTGGCCTGGAGTTGCCACAATGCGTTGGCCTGGAATCGGATCTTTAAAGTATTGCAGAATTTCTAAAACATCCTGCGGGAACTGATCTTCAGTTTCCTGCCGGCCACGACGTAAAGCACGCATGGTCACTTGATCGGTACCCGGAGCACGGCCCAACCCCAGTTCAATACGATCTGGATATAAAGTCGCTAATGTACCGAATTGCTCTGCTACTACAAGGGGCGCATGGTTTGGCAGCATAATGCCACCAGAGCCAAGTTTAATGCTATTGGTATTTGCCAGTAAATAGCCTAACAGAACGGCGGTCGCTGAGCTGGCAATACCATCCATATTATGATGCTCGGCCAGCCACATCCGGCTATAACCTAGACGTTCTGCAGTCTGAGCCAGTTCCAGCGCATGTTGCAGGGAGAATTGAATGGTCTTATCGTCACGAACTGGAACCAGTTCGAGAATAGAGAACTGGGTATCGGTAAGCGTACGCATAATATTACTCTTGAATAAACATGACTAAGAGCATACGACTTTGCATTGTATTTGTATATCGAAAAAAATCGATATATATGTAAATCGAAATAACAGGCAAAAAAATAAGCATCCGAAGATGCTTATTCAAGGAGGAAAAGTAATTAGAGGAAATCTTAGCGACGGTGGTTATAACGGTAATTGCTAGTACGATAGTTTTTTGAACTATAGCGACGGTCATAACGGTCATCATAACGACGGTCTTCGCTGACTTTTTTACCAAGGGCAGAACCACCTGCAGAACCTAATGCAGCACCAATTAAGCCGCCATTAGAACCCGCCATATTTTTACCTACGGCATAACCGGCACCACCACCTAAAGCACCACCGATAATCGCGCCATTACGGTCACGTTTATTCGCTGCTACTGCGGCACCAGCACCACCGCCAATCGCAGAACCGATTGTTGCGCCAGTTGTACCACCCATTTTATTGCCCACTGCGGCACCAACGACACCACCCAAAGCAGAAGCTAAAGCCGTATTCGTTGTATTTCCGGCATTGGCGGCTGTCATACCCATGGCTGAGGTTGCTACGACAGCGATCATTAGAGATTTGTAATTCATGAGTACACCTTTTATATATCTAGCTGTATTTGTTGATGAGATAAATTTAATCTAGCAACCGTCAAATAGCATGGAGGCAGTGTTGGCGAATTGTGATTTTTATCTCCTTAATTTATTCATGATCTTATTCGAATAAGTTTATGTATTACATGAATTTGGATGTGTTGAATGTACAATAAAAAAAGCACCCAAACAGGTGCTTTTAATGTTAAATGTAGCGTCGAATTTAAAGAGCCTGAGGGCAGGAAATTAACGGTGACGTTTTTTCCAGTGTTTAGCACGATTCGCTTTGGCACGATCGGCTGCTTTATCTTTAGAAATTTTATTACCTAATGCTGCACCACCCGCAGCACCAAGTGCTGAACCGATATAGCCGCCATTAGAACCACCCATGTTTTTACCTACGGTATAACCAGCACCACCACCTACAGCACCACCAATTGCAGATGAGGTACGGTTTTTCTTGTTACTTGCCACAGCAGCACCACCTGCACCACCTAACGCAGCACCAATTGTTGCGCCAGTGTTGCCCCCCATGTTTTTGCCCAGTGCAGTACCAGCAACGCTACCTAAAGCACTTGCTGCTGCCACACGTGCAGTACTGTCTGCATGCGCACTCACTGTCATCATTGAGCCTGCAGCCATTGCAGCACTCAGTAAAATTGCATTGAGTTTCATGTTGTAACTCCGTGTCCCTGATAGGACTTTCATATGTTAGTGTGTTTCGACGCAGAAAATGTAACAAATTATGCCCAAAAGAATGTGAAGATCTACCTCCATATTTAATGTGTTTATTTGCCAATTTGTAAAATGAGAAATAAATAAGGATCGAATTGAGCAGAAAAAATCCAAAACTGAAGATTTTATTTATATTTGTTAATAAACAGCGGTGACATCGCTGCATCTAAGCACTGACTTACTGAATAATGATGTTCATTGACCCAGAGAATCGTTAAACTAGGCGCAATTTTTTGATTTCGCTGTGCTAAATCACTGTTTAGTCACAGCCTTATGTTTGAGATTTTTTAGAAAATGAAAGAATCGTTACGTTTACGATTAGACCAACTCTCTGACCGTCATGAAGAATTGACTGCGTTATTGGCAGATGTGGAAGTGATTTCGGACAACAAGCGTTTTCGCCAGTTATCACGTGAGCATAATGATTTAACCGAGATTACCAGCGTTTGGACCAAGTACAAACAGGCTGAAGAAGATATTGAAACTGCGCAAGCCATGCTGTCTGATCCTGACTTTAAGGAAATGGCGCAGGAAGAGATCAAGGAAAATAAAGCTCTGATCGAACAGCTTGAAGCTGAACTAAATATCCTGATGATTCCAAAAGATCCGAATGATGCCAACTCTGCTTATTTGGAAATCCGTGCCGGAACTGGTGGTGATGAAGCGGCAATCTTCTCAGGTGATTTATTCCGTATGTATAGCAAGTATGCGGAATCTCAAGGCTGGCGTATTGAAATCCTGTCTGAAAATGAAGGTGAGCACGGTGGCTATAAAGAAGTCATCTGCCTGGTGAATGGTGAAGGCGTTTATGGTCGCCTGAAATTTGAAAGTGGGGCGCATCGTGTACAACGTGTACCTGCGACAGAATCGCAAGGTCGTGTACATACCTCAGCGTGTACGGTAGCGATTCTTCCAGAAGTGGATGTAGATACATCAGTCGACATTAATCCGGCTGACTTGCGTATCGACACTTACCGCGCATCAGGTGCCGGTGGTCAGCACATTAACAAAACTGACTCTGCGGTGCGTATTACGCACATTCCAACCGGTACGGTGGTGGAATGTCAGGATGAACGTTCACAGCATAAAAACAAAGCCAAAGCGATGGCCTTGTTGGTTTCACGTCTGGAAAATGCCAAACGTGCAGCAGCAGATGCAGCGACTTCTGAAATGCGCCGTGACCTAGTCGGTTCGGGTGACCGTTCAGAACGTATTCGTACCTATAACTATCCACAAGGCCGTATGACTGATCACCGTATTAACCTGACTTTATATAAGCTGGATGCTGTGATGGAAGGTGATCTGACTGAGCTATTAGACAGTCTGCATCGTGAATATCAGGCTGATCAGCTGGCCATGCTTGCACAGCAGAATGGTGGCTAATGAACATTCAAGAAGCACTGGCTTTACGTGGTGAACCTGAAAGTTATGAACGTCAGGAAAATGCCTGGTTGTTGGAACACATTACCAAGATTGATTCTTTTGATCTGGTAGTGAAAAAAGACCAGCAGTTAACGCCTGAACAGGAACAGGCCTATGTCGAAAGTCTGGCGAGGATTGCTGCCGGTGAGCCATTGGCTTATGTCACAGGCTCACAACCGTTCTGGACACTGGATCTTAAAGTCACTAAAGATACGCTAGTACCACGCCCGGATACCGAAGTGCTGGTCGAAACAGTCCTGAAATTAGACTTGCCGGAAGATGCGCGAATTGTTGACTTGGGGACTGGTACAGGTGCCATTGCCTTGTCACTGGCGTCTGAGCGCCCGAACTGGTCTGTAACAGCTTCGGATATTTATGAACCCACACTGGAAGTTGCCAAATATAATGCAGAACAGCATGATTTGGATCAGGTGCAATTTATCCTTGGTTCATGGCTTAAACCATTTGGTCGGCAGTTCTTTGATGCGATTGTATCTAATCCACCGTATATTGATGCAGACGATGAGCATATGCCAGATCTGGCAACTGAGCCGGAACGTGCGCTGGTTTCAGACAAAAATGGTCTGGCTGATATTGAGATGATTATTCAGCAAGCCAAAAAACATCTGACCGTGAATGGCTGGGTTGTGCTTGAGCACGGCTATGATCAGGGCGATGCGGTTCGTCATCTGTTTACTCAAGCTGGTTATAAACAGGTCCGTACAGTGAAAGACTATGGCGGCAATGATCGGGTAACTTTAGGTCAGTGGCCGCATTAATTTTTAAAGCTTGATTTAATAAAAAAGCGGCCTAGATAGGTCGCTTTTCTAATGCTTTTATTAAATAAATTATGACTTTTTAATCACATCCCGCCAACGCAGTAAGCGATTTTCAAACAACTTCATAATGCTATCGGTGATTTTGCCTAGGACTGCTAACAGGATAATCGCAATAATCACAATATCCGGACGTGAAGTTTCACGACCATCACTGAGCAGATAGCCAATCCCTTGAGTGGCAGCAATCAATTCAGCCGCAATCATAAACATCCACGACAAACTCAGACTATTCCTTAAGCCAGTCAATATTCCTGGTGAGGCAGCAGGCAATACAATCTGCTGAACCTGTTGCCAGTATTTCAGGCGATAGACTTTTGCGACTTCAATCAGTTTACGATCCACACCCTGAATTGCAGCCACAGTATTGGTATAGGTCGGGAAGAAGCCACCAATTGCGATCAAGGTGATTTTTGAAGATTCATCAATCCCTAACCAAAGCAGGAGTAAAGGAATCCAGGCTAGACTTGGAATAGATTTAATCGCAGAAAACGTTGGTTCCAGAAAATCTTCTGCATGTCTATTTAGCCCAACCAGGATCGCAAAGATCAGTCCCAATCCACTACCAATCCCAAAGCCAAGAAAAACTCGCCAGCTACTGGTCCAAATGTGTTGCCATAAATCGCCCTCAGCCAGTTCAGTAAAGGACTGAAACAGACTACTCGGTGCAGGCAATAAATAAGGTTCGATCACGCCATTACGGACCAGTATTTCTACCAATACAATAAAAATAACAGGCAGGGTTAGGGCTTTGATCAGCGAAATGCTGCGTGGTAGCACAGTGGATTTTGGCTGTTCTTCCACGCTAAACTGGTCCGAGATGCTTTTCGGTATAGCCATTACTTAGTTACAACCTTTTTTGCATAGCGGGCATCAAATAATTGAGTCACGACCTGATTGACATTGGTTCCTTTACGAACCAGTTCTTCTTCCGTCAGGATACGACCGGCTTTTTGTAATGCACCCGTATGTTTGGTGGTTGGAATATTCTGATCTAGATTGGTACGGCTGAGTTGAAGCTTAGCAACTTCAATCGGAAGCTTGGCTTCACGTGCCAATAGTTCAGCCAGTTTGTCGGGATTGGCTTTCGCCCATTTACGTGCCTGTTCATAAGCTTTAATTACCGCTTCAATCGCTTCCGGACTGGATTTGGCAAACTGGTCTTTTACGCTGAGTACGCTATAAGAATTAAAACTGACATTGCGATACAGCAATTTGGCACCTGACTGCGCCTGCGCAGATGCCATTAAAGGATCAAGGCCTGCCCAAGCATCGACCTGTTTACGCTCCAACGCAGTCTTACCATCCGGATGCTGTAAATGAACGAGCTCTACATCGCGCTTGCCCAAACCAATCGTATCTAAGGCTTGTAGGGTAAATAAGAAAGGATCTGTACCTTTAGTGGCAGCAATCTTTTTACCTTTCAGATCTTTCAGTGATTTGATATTCGAATCTTTATTGACGACCAGTGCTGTCCATTCAGGCTGGCTCTGGATATAAACTGTTTTAATCGGGCTACCATTGGCGCGGCTAAGCACTGCCGCTAAACCTGCAGTAGAAGCAAAATCTGTGCTACCACTATTTAGATATTCGAGTGAGCGGTTACTGCCTTGGCTAAATACCCATTTAATCTTGGTTTTTGGTAAAGCTTTTTCTAGCAGTTTCTGTTCTTTGACCACCAGACTGGTTGGTGCATAATAGGCATAGTCCAATTTTAATTCAGATGGAATCGCTGCGTTAGCCAAGCCAGTAAAAAGAGAAATAGAAAGACCGAGTAAGGTCAGACTCGAAGTTTTTAATGTTTTTTTCATGAAAATCTCAATTTTGAATTAAATTTTTGACATTCATAGCGGTAAATAGATAAGTACACAAAAAAGAAAAAAAGATAATCAAATTAAAAAATAAAATAATTAATGGCTTTAAATTTAGGTATTTGTTTTTAATTAAATTTTTTTAATAAAAAATAGAAGGGTTTTGCTTAGATAAAATTTTAAAAATAATATGGCATAAATTGATAAGCTGTTTTTTTTAATTATTCGTCCTTGCAGTATGAGATTTTATAAATAACGAGTGCCATAAAAAAGCGATGCATCCGCATCGCTTTTTGAGTCACTATTTTATAAATCTGGATAGCTTACATTGGGTAGTCTTGCAGACAGTCATAAACTTCGACTTGATCTAGGCTACCAGTTTCCATTGCCAGGCAAAGAGCCACGACTTTGGCGGTATCAGCAAGATATTGTTCATCTTTCAGTGCAATACCTTGTTGTAATGCAACGATGCGCTCAGCCGGAATTTCAAGCGATTTCGCAGCTTCAGTGGCAACAATCTGGTTAAAGAAGTGCACAATAGCATCTTTGAGGGCAGAATCAGACGCATTCAAGATGCCTTGATTCAATTGCTCTGCATTAAGATCGGTCGAAGAAACTAAAGCCTGGGCGAATTTTTGAACAAGATTTTGTCCAAGAACATCAGTCATCTTTAACATGGAAATACCTTCAACAAGGAAAGGGGGAAAGGGAGTACAGCCAAAAGTGAAACACTAAAGATTGATTGAAAAATAAACTATATTAATAGGAAATGCAAAGCATTGTGGATGACCGTTCAGTCCTCTATTTTTGGGCTGTAAGCCTTGAAAAATATAACTGTTGAAAAAATATGGATTTAAATTTATACGCTGAATTTTAATCGTTTTTAAGTCTTATTGAATATAAATTATCTAGTAATATTTTGTCTATAGGCACCTGGACTAACCCCTGTCCATTTTTTAAAGGCGCGATGAAAAGCACTGACTTCCTGGAAGTTAAGCTGATCACTGATGTCTTGCAAACTTTGATCCGTACGGGTTAACAGTTCAATAGCTGTATCACGACGAATTTCATTTTTAAGCTGTTGATAAGTTACACCTTCATTTTTAAGACGCCGTTGCATGGTGGCTTCAGACATATTCATTTTCAAAGCAAGCTCATTTAGTTCCAGCCATTCAACCGGAGGTACTTTTAAAAGCTGTTTGCGGATCTGTGTACTTAGCGCATAAGGATTTTTAAAGCGAACTAGCAGGTTATGCGGAGTCTGCTGAATAAACTGATACCAGGAGGTCTGATCCTGTTTTACCGGGAGCTGCAAATAGGCTGCATTAAACTGGATATAGTTTTCACTGGCCTTATATTCAATCTGTTCACAAAAACGGACTTTATAATCAAAATCATCGAGTGGCGCGGCACATTTCAGTTGAATCTGATTGAGTAAAATCCGCTGTCCGCTTAACCAGCATAGCAGGGTATGAATCAGCATTAGATAGGTTGCATAACTAAACATGCGCTTGGTCTGTTTCTGGTCATAGATCACGATATAGGCAAAGTTTTCCTCGACCATCAGTGTGCTGTGCAGATCATCCAGAATCAGATTAAAAAATTGCAGGATTTGCTGCAGAGCTTTTTCCAGCGTAACTGCCTGTAACAGCATTTTAGATAGTAATTTGAAACTGCCACGGCGCATTGGATGGCTGTCCATGCCAAAAAATTCGTCATTCATATTATCGGCAAGTGCAGTCCATAGCGCGGCATATTGCGCTACTGACACCCGTGCTTTAGCAGAGTACAGAATCTCTAAGGGAATGGCAGCCTTAGTTAGAATCGCGGCAATATCATAATGCTGTGCTTTGGCATTCAGCAGTGCTTCATGAACCAGATCAATTGAAATGGTTCCCTTACTATATTCCAAGGCTGGTAAGTGCATAGCCAGTCAGATATCCCTTCTTTATTGTCCAAATCCATCAGTGAAGATGCAACATTTGGAAATTGTACAGAATAAAATCTCTGTTTACTCTGCCTATTAAGTCGTAGCTTGTCATAAAAATAGGAACAGGACATTAACATGAAAATTCAGGGAAAAGTGATTGTGGTAACTGGTGGTGCATCAGGTCTGGGTGCAGCCACAGCGACTCATCTGGTAGAACAGGGTGCAAAAGTGATTCTGGTCGATATGAACCAGGAACAGGGCAATGCTTTACAACAGCAACTGGGTGAGCAGGCTGAATTTGTTCAACTGGATGTAACGGATGAGCAGGCGGTTGAAGCTTTCTTTAATCATGTTGAAAACAAGTATGGCCAACTCAATGGCTTGGTGAACTGTGCTGGTATTGCACCTTCTGCCAAGGTACTGGGCCGTAATGGAATTCATGAACTAGCAATGTTCCAGAAAGTGTTGAATATCAATGTAAGTGGCACATTCAATATGCTGCGTTTTGCGGCGGCTTTAATCGCGAAGTATGAGCTGCAAACCGATGAAGAAGAGCGTGGCATGATTGTGAATACGGCTTCAGTTGCAGCCTTTGATGGTCAGATTGGTCAGACAGCTTATTCTGCGTCTAAAGGTGCGGTCGTTGCGATGACGCTGCCACTAGCACGTGAGCTGGCGCGTGAAGCGATTCGTGTCATGACCATTGCCCCCGGCATTATGGAAACCCCAATGCTGAAAGGCATGCCGCAAAATGTACAGGATGCTCTGGGACAGATGGTTCCATTTCCGCCGCGTCTCGCCAAACCTCAGGAATTTGCCCAGTTAGTGGGTCATATCTTCGAAAATAGCTATTTAAATGGTGAAGTGATTCGTCTGGATGGTGCCATCCGTATGGCTCCAAAATAAGTTGGAGCCAACGAAGCAAAATGCAAAAGTCAGAGTGGATATGTTTATTCACTCTATATGGAAAATTAAAAGATAAGTAAGGGATATACGCAGTGCTTTTAAATGACGAACAGAAAATGATTCAGGGAATGATGCGAAACTATTCGCAGCAAAAACTGAAACCCACCGCTGGTTTAAGGGATAAAACGGCACAATTTCCAGCACAGGAATTGAAAGAACTCGGTGAACTCGGTGCACTTGGCATGACCGTGTCTGAACAATGGGGTGGAGCAGGTCTGGACTATGTGTCGTTGGTACTGGCCCTTGAGGAAATCGCGGCTGGAGATGGAGCCATCTCGACCATTGTCAGTGTGCAGAATTCATTACCTTGTGGGATTACCCAGCGTTATGGTACCGAGGAACAAAAGCAGAAATATCTGACTAAACTGGCGACCGGTGAATGGTTGGGGTGTTTCTGCCTGACGGAGCCTCAAGCCGGTTCTGATGCCAGCGCACTGGAATGTAAGGCAGAACGTGATGGTGATGAATGGGTATTAAATGGCACCAAGCAGTTTATCACCACCGGTAAGCATGCCCAGATTGCACTGGTATTTGCAGTGACAGATAAATCTGCAGGCAAAAAAGGAATCTCATGTTTCTTGGTAGCTACCGATAGTCCAGGATATATCGTCTCGAATCTGGAAGAAAAAATGGGGCAGCATTGTTCCGATACCGCGACCATTATTTTTGATCAATGCCGGATTCCGGCTGAGAACCTGTTAGGTCAAGAAGGTGAAGGCTACAAGATTGCCTTGTCTAATCTGGAATCTGGCCGGATCGGGATTGCAGCACAATCTGTAGGTATGGCACGAGCTGCACTGGATGCTGCCGTGGAATATGCCAATGAACGTAAATCCTTTGGCGTCGAACTGGTACAGCATCAGGCAGTGGCGTTCCGTCTCGCAGATATGGCCACCCAGATTGAGGCTGCAAGACAACTGGTCTTACATGCAGCAACGCTTAAAGATGCAGGATTACCATGCTTAAAAGAAGCGTCCATGGCTAAACTGTTTGCTTCGACGATTGCAGAGCGAGTCTGCTCGGATGCGATTCAGATTCATGGCGGTTATGGTTATGTCTCAGATTTCCCGGTCGAACGTATTTACCGTGATGTCAGAGTGAGCCAGATTTATGAAGGTGCATCTGATATTCAGCGTCTGGTCATTGCCCGGGAAGTGAGCAAAGTTTAAAAGTCATGAAATAGCCGACTGTTCAAATCTTGCAGCTCATTTGAGGGATATGGGAATTGTGATGGTCTATAAAACATGGTCAATTATTGATTAAGCGAAAAGTGACTCAGCAGAGTGACACCTAACATGTCCTAGCAATAGGGCATGTTATATAAAACCGGCATTGCAATGGAATTCGCAGGCGGTAGACAGAACAACAAATACAACGGACACAGACATAAAGTCTGTTTATAAACGGAATAGAGGTTGTCGTGATGAAGACACTAGAACAAGCGTATCGTGAATTTAATTTTGACACTATGGTTCAACAACATCTGGCAGGAGTGCCAGATGCACTCAACGCCTATACAGAATGCTGTGGACGTTTTCTAGGACAAAACCGGATCGCGTTAATCTGGGAAGGTAAAAATGGCAAGACCCAATATTGGACTTTTGAACAATTGGCTAAGGCTTCAGGACAACTGGCTCATTATATGACCTCACTGGGTTTAGAAGCAGGTGACTGTATTGCTGGTTTGCTCCCACGAACTCCAGAATTATTAATTACCATTCTTGCTACCTGGCGTATTGGTGCGATTTATCAGCCTTTATTTACCGCTTTTGAAAGCAAGGCAATCGAGCATCGTATTAATACCGCACATACCCGACTGATTATTACCAATCAGGAACAGCGTGCAAAACTAGATGATCTCGATATTCCACATATTTTAACCGTACATCAAACGCCTGAAAGTACCAATCAGGATGCTGATTTCTGGACAGAGCTCAAGAAATGCCCAACTGAATTTGAGCCGGTTCAAGGTTGTTTTAGTGACATTTTCCTGATGATGTTTACTTCAGGTACAACGGGACTGGCAAAATCAGTGCCTGTTCCGCTTAAAGCTTTACTGGCATTTAAAGGCTATATGCTGCACGCCGTAGATTTACGTGACGAAGATACTTTCTGGAATCTGGCAGATCCGGGTTGGGCTTATGGTCTGTATTATGGGATTGCAGGTCCATTAAGTTTGGGGCATAGCATCATTATGGATGAACGTGCCTTTAGCGTAGACAATGCTGTTGAAGTCATTAAAAAATATCAAGTAAATAACCTGACCGGTTCTCCAACCGCATTCCGGATGTTCTATGGCTTTAAGGAAAAATTTGATGCTGAGATTAGCTCGTGTTTACGTGTGGTCAGTAGTGCAGGTGAGCCATTAACGCCTGAAGTCATTCAATGGTTTAATCATGAAATGGACGTCAATATCTACGACCAGTATGGACAGACGGAACTGGGAATGGTGATTGCCAATCATCATGCGCTGGAGCATCACAAGAAAATCGGTTCCGCTGGTTTTGCCATTCCAGGACATCGTTTTGCAGTTTTAAATAAAGAGCATGAGGAAGTCGAAAAAGGCGGCATTGGGACCTTGGCTATGGACTGCTCAGCCTCACCTTTGATGTGGTTCGAAGGCTATGGCGGCAATAATCGTAAAGCCTTTGTGGGGCAGTACTATTTAACGGGTGATACCGTAAAACTGAATGAACATGGTGGAATAGATTTCATTGGTCGTGCGGATGATGTCATTACGACTTCGGGTTATCGAGTTGGACCTTTTGATGTAGAGAGTACCTTGCTGGAGTGTGAAGAGGTGCTGGAGTCCGCTGTGGTTGGAAAGCCAGATCCGGAACGTACCGAAATTGTGAAAGCCTTTGTAGTGCTTAAAGCACAATATGCCGCTAGTGAAGAACTGATGCTGAAATTGCAAAACTATGTGCGTTCCCGTTTATCTAAACATGCCTATCCGAAAGAGATCGAGTTTGTAAGTGATTTGCCTAAAACCTCTAGCGGTAAAATTCAGCGTAATCTGCTTAAACAGCAGGAAATTGTCAAGATTCAGGGTATTAAACAGGTCAGTTAATATATTCATTTAAATATAGTGAAAAGGTCGCAATTGTGGCTTTTTTATACGATTAATTTATTTATGTTCGAATTTATCAGAGAGAATAATTGTCATTACAATGTAATACTATTCATCTTTTAAATAAAATAAATCAAAAATTTAGCCTCTTATTAAGAGGCTAAATTGAAAGTGGAATTCTTATTTACTTATAGATCAACTTTTTTGTGCTCAGCATCCGGTTCCCCAGCTTCGCCAGTTACGCCACCTTTTAGTGCCTTAAATAGCTGAGTTACTTTATTATCGGTAACATTCCAGTATTCTGCACTTTCAGCTTCAGCAATCAGTACACGTACGCTAGGATCATCTTTACCTTCAAACCAGTTTTCTGCCCATGGATTCCATAATTTTTCAATCAAAATACGGTCAGTACTGATCTGTGCATTTGCGCTGATCGATACATAAATACCATCAGAAGGTTTAGCGAAAGACAGGCCAATCTGAGTGCGACCAGTAGTGGCAGCTTTCACCAGATCATTGGTATCACGCATGATGAAATACAAGTTTTGATCTTCATTCATTTGCTCAGAATTGAGCATGGTCATCGGCTGAGAATGAATTTCCTGACTTTCGGTTACATGGCTGATCATGGTGTAACGCACATCTTTGATTAGTTCCCATAATTTTTCACGATTATTATGCTGATTTTGTTCGTTCATCTATATGCTCCATACTATTTATTGAAAGCGAGGATAATTGCTATTCCTTAAGCAGCTTAATCATATTTGATAATGGATACAGAGGGTCTCACTGAACTGATACATTTTCCTACTGAATTGCAGGCAGCAGCTACAGAAGTGCTAAACAAGCGGAAGACAGTTACAGGGTGATAAAGGAATAGAAGAACGAGATTAGCCAGAAGATGTAATACGTGAATAAATTAAGTGGCATATAGATCAAGTTAAGTGCATTCATAATATGACCATTACATATTTATCAGGACATTATCAGCTTGATACGGAGCATTTAACTGATATGCTATTTGGCGCTAGTATTGCCAAGCCATTTATTGATTTGCTGTTTATGCGCAGAGAAGTTAATTTGCTTGAGATTTATCAACATATTGAAATTTCGGTAAATGCACTTTTTGTGGCACATGCTTCTTAAAAATCTTCGAAACAAGGAACGACGTTGTCTATATCGACTATGGATGCCATATCCCCAGAGTTTGAACTCACCGATGCTGAATTGCATTTATATAGCCGCCAGATTCTCTTAGACGGTTGGGATATTGAAGCCCAGGAAAAATTGAAATTTTCCAATGTCTGTATCGTGGGATGTGGCGGGATTGGTTGTGCCTTGGCAGAACTTCTGGCTAGAGCAGGTGTAGGCAAAATTACTCTGATTGATCCTGATACCATCGAGATGAGTAATCTGCAACGACAACTGGCATTTACGCCAAATGATTTAGGCTTTTATAAGGCAGAAATACTCGCAAAAAGGCTGGCTCAGATTAATCCGAATATTCAGATTGAATATATTAATCAAGCTTTAATGACTGAAAATGCAGAAAGTATTATTGAACATCAAGATCTGGTGCTGGATGGATGTGATCAGTTCGAGACACGTTATCTGGTCAATCAGAGCTGTGTAAAACTGAATATACCTTTAATCAGTGCTTCTGCGATTGGTTTGCAAGGACAACTGTTCATGATGGATGGGGATTCAGCTTGCTATGCCTGCCTGTTTCCACCTGAACATCAGGCTGATACCAGTTTGCGTTGCGCAGACTCAGGTGTCTTGGCGACTACGCCAAATGTGATGGCGAGTTTGCAAGCTCATCATGCTTTGCTTTATTTAGGCCTAGGTAAAATGCCACTTAGACAGAAACTTCTACTTTGGGATGGTCTGAGTTTTAAACAGCGCATTTTAAGTTTCGAAAAAGATACAGATTGCCCGGTCTGTCAGGCAAGATAGGCCTGCAAAATTTAATTTTTTTGCTACACTGCATGTAATTAATTTTTCCTAAGACATTATGAAAAAAAATATCTGGTTAGATGGAATACGTTCGGTTGCCCGTATGGGTGAAACCGCGGTAGTTGCGGCGAAGGCCGGCATTAAATATGCCACTGAAAAGCCAAGTAATGCCAAACTCATGCGTGAAACATTTGAGTCTTTAGGCTCAACCTATATCAAGCTCGGTCAGTTTATTGCCAGTACGCCGTCGCTGTTTCCACGTGAATATGTGGAAGAGTTTCAGGGTTGTCTGGATCAAACACCGACCTTGCCATTCAGCTATATTCAGGAAGTATTGGCATCAGAGTTTTCTGGTCGCAATCTGGATGAAATCTTTGCCTCAATTGAAGAAGCACCACTGGCTTCTGCTTCCATTGCACAGGTACATGCGGCTAAGCTGGTTTCTGGTGAAGATGTAGTTATTAAAGTACAAAAGCCGGGTGTGGAAACAATTCTATATACCGATTTAAATGTATTGCATTGGGCGACCAAACTGCTGGAAAAAGCAGTGCCGAAAGTAAAATTTGCCTCATTGGCCGATATTGTCGAAGAAATCAAAACCCGAATGGTGCGTGAAGTCGATTTCATCGAGGAAGCACAAAATCTGGATGATTTCGTCAATTATCTGAATATCACCAATAATAAAGCAGCAACTGCTCCTAAGGTTTATCATCAATATTCAACACGTCGTGTACTGACCATGCAACGTTTATATGGCGTGCCACTGACTGATTTTGAAGTTGTGAAAAAGGTCGCTAAAGACCCATCACAGGTTCTCATCACTGCAATGAACACCTGGTTTGGCAGTCTAATGATGTGTAACAGTTTCCATGCTGATTTACACGCGGGTAATCTGATGCTGCTTGAAGATGGTCGTGTGGGCTTTATTGATTTTGGTATTGTCGGCCAGCTTAAACCAGAAGTCTGGACAGCGTGTATGGCCTTTATGGATGCCTTGCAGCATACCAATTATACCCTGATGGCAGAAAACATGCTGAAAATGGGTATGACTGCAGTTGAGATTGATACCAAAGTGCTTGCGGCTGATCTTGAACGTTTATTTAGTGGTGTGATGTTAGCTGATCCTCAGGAATTGCTGACTTCAAGCCCAGCCGATCTTAACGATATCATGATGGATATGGTAGCAGTCGGTGAACGTCATGGCATTCGCTTCCCACGTGACTTTGCTTTATTGTTCAAGCAAATGCTGTATTTTGACCGTTTTATGCGAATTCTGGCGCCGTATACAGACATCTATGCAGATCAGCGTTTGCAGATGGTCCAGACCATGGACCCAAATTTACTGTTAAAGCATTAATTTAATCCCTCCCGACCTCCCTTTAATAAAGGGAGGCTTTCATTACAAAATAATTAGAAGTGATGAAAGTCCCTCTTTATTAAGAGGGATTTAGGGAGATTATTGGTAAATATTAAATTCCGAGTTTTAAAATGGACGCAATTATTATTGAAGGCTTAAAGGTCGATACAGTAGTCGGCTGCTTTACTTGGGAGCGTCAAATCATTCAGCCTTTAATGCTGGATCTCACTATTCGTACCAAATTAGAACAAGCGGCACAGTCAGATGAACTGGAAGATACTTTGAATTATGCCGAAATCTGTGAGATTTCAGCGCGGGTGATTCAGGTCGCCCAGCCAAAATTGATCGAACATGCAGCAAAACTGGTACTAGACGCGCTTTTTGCTACCTTTGAAAGTGTAGAATCGATTATGATTACGATCCGTAAGCCTGCCATTATCGCGCAAGCTAATTCTGTAGGGATACGTCTTGAACGCCACCGCAACGATATTCGCCCTAGCACTGGCGAGTAATTGTCATCCACAGCAACATTTTCAGGCTGCCCAGCAGCGGATCAGCGAGTTGGGGAAAGTTTGGTTTTCTCCAATTTACCTCATTCCATGTCGGGATAGTATCGGGGCAGATTACTGGAATGCGGCCTGTCTCCTATACAGTGAAGTTCCTGTTCAAGATATGACAGATTTATTAAAGCAAATGGAAACGGATTCGGGGCGGGTTCGGCCATCTCATCAGATTAGCCTGGATGTCGACCTGATTGCATGGGGAAATGATTTAAGTCAGATGGAATTTAATCCCAAAAAATTACCGCTTGCACTAGACGTAAAAATCCCGATGCATGACATCTGGTCTCATTCTGCATTTGAATATGATCGCCGTCTTCAATATCCACAAGTTAAAATTTAATCTGTATCTGAAATTAATCTAATGAATTTTTCAGTTTTATGTAAGTAGGGGATCTGTATTTGCCAAAAAACTGTTATTTACTTTTTCTTTTTATAAAAAATAACTAACAACACAATAATTGCGAATAGAATGCCAAGAATAATACCTGTTTCCATAAATTACCTCTAAATAATCATTTTTACTGCTAATTTTAAAAAAATAAAGAACAATAAATATATTTTAAATTTTAATTAATTTCCCATGAAGGTAATTATATTTTAACTTGGTTTTAAATAAAATTGGCTTTGTTGCACAAAGATTTGAAATGCAAAGCGCCCCTAATTGAGCCAAATTTAAGGCGTAACTTGGGTAAGTGGTCGACCTAATTCCGTAAATCTGTTAAGGACTGCTACACGTGCATGGATCTCATTCACTTGGCTATCAAAACTCCTTGCACTGAGTTTATCTCCTAATAATTTGATGCAATGCATCTTAGTTTCAACCAAACTTCGCCGATGATAGCCTGACCATTTTTTCCATAGTGTCCTGCCTAAACGTTTAATTGTTCGAAGTAATTCATTTCGCTCTAGCGAGCTACTCTTTGTATCTTTCCATGGTTTCGCATTTTTTCTAGGTGGAATCACCGCATGCGCTTGCCGATCTGCAATGACNNCTCATCTTGTGGAATCTGATCAAGTAAATCACCAAGCACCTGTGAATCACTGACATTATTGGTTGTAAGCTGAACTGCTCGTATTTGTAGGGTTTTAGCATCTATACCAATATGAAGTTTACGCCATTGGCGACGATATTCAGGTCCATGTTTCTTGCGCTTCCATTCGCCCTCACCTAGAAACTTCATGCCTGTAGAGTCCATGAGTAGATGCAGCCCATCGCTACTTTTTTGGTAGTTGATTACAATATCAATATGCTTTTGTCTTCTACAAAGCGTGGTGTAATCTGGAGCTATCCAATTTAATCCGCAAAGTTTAATCAGACTTTGCACAAAGCCAGTAACCATACGTAAAGACAGACGGAATAAGGATTTAATCATTAAGCAGCATTGGATGGCTGCGTCGGAGTAGGTTTGTGCAACAAAGCCCAGATAAAATAATGATAAATAAAAAATTTAAAAAAAGAGTTCTTAAAATATTTTTTCCTTAATTATTTTGATCACAATAAAGCCCTCAAAAATGAGGGCTTTATTTGATACTTAAATATAATAACTGGTTTTGGTCATTAACTTGGAAATGCCGGTCATGGCAATCTTGACGGGAAGCGGTAAATCTACGCCGCCCGCAGCCAAAGCTGTATCACGGTGATGCAGTTCATCTTCATTCATCTGTTCTAGAATGCGACGTGAGCGTTCATCCTGTGCTGGCAGCTGATTAATATGATGCTGTAAATGCATACTCACTTGGCGTTCGGTTTCTGCAACAAATCCAAGACTGTATCTGTCACCCGCAATGCCGGCAATTGCACCCATCCCAAAGGAAAGGCCGTACCAGACCGGATTGAGTAAACTGGTATGGCTATCCAGTTCTTGTAAGCGGTCTTCACACCAGGCCAGATGATCTTGCTCCTCAATTGCCGCCTGTTCCATTTCCCGACGTACATTTGGTAATTTCGCGGTTAATGCCTGTCCATGATAAAGCGCCTGTGCACAAACCTCACCACTATGATTCACACGCATTAAACCAGCCACATGACGGGCATCACTCACGGTAAGCTGGGTTTCAACCGGTTTGGCTGGATTTTCCCGTTGTGAGGAAGTCGTTCCTGGAACAAGACTGCGTAATGCCTGGTCAAAAGAATGAATAAGCTTATCGACACCTGTATATTGACGCATGAATTAATCCTCCAAAGGGGCTTTTGCGGTTTTGATCATCGGTTTCAATCTATAAAGCAGCCATAAAGTAAACAGGCCACTCAACACTGCAGTAATACAGAAAAGTATTTTAAGATCAAACTCTAGAACGCTTAAAATAATAATCGAGAATATAGCAGAAGATACCATGAAAACGGCATTCAGGATGTTATTTGCTGCAACTACACGTGCACGATGTGAGCGGGGAGAATGCGCTTGCATCATGGCATACAGCGGCACGATATAAAAACCGCCACTGATGCCCAGTAAAGTTACCGCCAGCATCACATGATAATAGCTCCAGCCTTGCTGGAATACATCTGCCAAGCCGAGTAACGTACCGGTACGTTCCGGAACAAAGGCAAGACTTGCTGCTAGATATAAGGCAAAAACCACGAGACCAATAGCACCAATCGGTACCATTTTAATATTGACCTCAGTACCGCCTAATCTGCGGCATAAATAAGAACCTAAACCGATCCCGACAGAGAAAAAGGTCAGTAGCAAACTGGCGACATTTTCAGAAGCATGTAGGTTTTGTAAGGTAAGCTGTGGAATCTGAGTAAGATAGGTTGCCCCATAAAACCAGTACCAGGAGTTACCCAGCAGAATTAAAAAAACCAGCGGTAAACTTTTGGCATATTTAATGGTCTGAAAGCTGGTCCGGAAAAAATTCCAGTCAATGTTGATTTCAGGCGCTGGAATGCTCTGCTTCAGAATATAACGACTGGAGAGATAGCCAATCACGGCGATACTTAACACCGTCAGGCTGATCCAGATCAGATTGCCTGTAGAAGCAGCAATGACTGCACCACCCAGAATCATACCGAATAAAATTGCTAATGAAGTGCCTGACTGGAACAGCGCGTTACCTGACATCAGTTCATCTGGTTTTAATACTTCAGGCAAAATGGCATATTTAATCGGGCCGAAAAAAGTGGATTGAGTGCCCATTAAAAACAGGGCGAACAATAGCATCCATAAATGACCGAGCAGGAAGCCAATGGTGCCCAGAATCATGATCACAATTTCAAAAATCTTTAAATAGCGAATCAGCTGGGAACGTTCATATTTATCTGCAATCTGGCCTGCCGTCGCAGAGAAAATAAAATAAGGCAAAATGAACAATAGTGCAGCAAGGTTATTTAAGGTGCTAATACTGGCTGATTGTTGCTGAATCCAGCCATAGGTAATCACCAATAATAATGCCTGTTTAAAAACATTATCATTCAGTGCACCAAAAAACTGGGTTAGGAACATGGGTAAAAAGCGGCGGCTCGCTAACAAATGTTCATTGTTGTTCATATAAGACGTGCTACATTAAGATTTATTAAGAAATGTGAGATATACGTAAACATTGAGAAAAATCATGTAAGATACTTTCGTCCATGTAAAGGCAAAACCCAATAATTTAAGTTCTTTAGCTTATCTTTTTCGGTCAAATAATCAATTAAAGAATGTATTCGTTTAGAGTTTGCTATGCCCGCAAAGAGAAAATTTAAACAAACGATGCTAAATCGTAGTATGGGGTCTCTCGTACCGTATCATGGCCGAGCCAGGCTATGTATGAGTATATTTTTCATGATGTTATCGCATCAGGGCATGGCACAAACCGAGCAGACGGAAACTCCGGTAGCACTATCTCAGGCAGAAATGATCGAAGAGTTATCCCAGGAAGCCGTACGACAAGGGGTAGCTACGACCGAAGCTGAAGCAACAGAAAAAGTTGAAGAAGCTTTAGAACTTGAAACTTCGACTGTAGATAGTATGCAAATGCTGAAAGAACAGCAGACTATGGGAACGTCTCTGGGTGAATTTCAGCCAATTGAGTTTGATGATTTAGAAAGTCTGCCGGTGCAAACGATTGACCAGAGTATGGCCAATGAGATTTATCAGGTTGCGGAAGAAGCGAAACGCGAGGCGCAAGCCTATCGCCAGACCGCGCAAACTGAAACAGTAGTCAATGATATGAGTCAGCAGGAACTAGTTGAAATCAATCAGGCACCTGTGAATGTTGATCAGCTTATGCAGTCCATTCAGGCCGATAGCCAGATTATTGTCCAAAGAAATGAGTCGGGTGCGACCTTATCCGAGTTGCCTGCACCAACGACGCCTGAAAATGATAAACGCCCTAATATTTTCAAGCGACTGTTTTATAAAATACGTCCACCTCGCCAGATTATGACCGCCAGTTTGCCTCGGATCAGTGCAGATGTGGTCATTGTGAATGGAAATGGCACTGCACAAAGCAATGGCGGATTGAATCGTAAAGCTCAGTCAGAAGGTTATACGAATCTCAGAAATAATGTAAAAGCTAAACTTTCTAGCTTTACCCAGGAATCCTTTGAAGATTTTTCATCTGCATTACCGCAACTCCGTAATCTGTCCAATCAGGCTGCCCAAGCTGTAGGTTATTACAATGCCCAGTTCAGATTTGAAAAATTATCAGATAGCCGGGTCAGAGTTTATGTAACCCCGAATGAGCCGGTCATTATCAATACCCATAATATTGAGTTTAGTGGGCCAGGTGGTGAACAGCCGCAGTTCCAGGTTATTAGTCTTCTACCTGAACAGGAAGAAGGTGATATCTTTAACCATGGGGATTATGAAAAAAACAAGGACCGGATTAATACCGCAGCCAGCAACAATGGTTATTTTGATGCTTACTGGCGCTTGCATGATGTGCGCATTGCCCAACCCGAAAATACAGCCGATGTGAATCTGCGCTTTGAAACAGGTGAGCGTTATAAACTGGGTAATGTAGAGTTCAGGATGAGTGATCCTGAAAAAGAATTTCCACTGAATCGTGATGTACTGGAAAGTCTGGTCACCTGGGAAGATGGTGCTGACTACACCTTCTGGCGTGTGAATAGCTTGGCCAACAACCTGACGAACTCACGTTATTTTAACTATACGCTGGTGGATACAATTCGTCCTGATCCTATTGATCGAGAGCTGGAACTGGCACCGGATATTCAGAGTCTGATAGAAGAACAGAAGTTTTCAGAAGATGAAATAGGTGTGGCCAAGAAAGCTGCACCGGCATCCAATCAGGAAGTTACACAGGATGTGGTGGATGAAGATCAGTTCGCCGGTAGTCGTGATGCAGAAAATCCAAACTTAAGAACTTTGCGGGTTCAGCAGCAGACCAAAGAAGACGAAGAAGAACGTTTAAAGGCTCAGGCTCGTGAAGAGAAAAAAATTCCGGTGATTGTGACACTGAATGCAGACCGTCTTAACAGTGCCGAAGTCGGTCTGGGTTATGGTACGGATACCGGAACACGCTTACGTGGACAATATCGCCGTGCGATCGTAAACAAACGTGGTCACTCATTTGATGCCAACCTTGAATTGTCACAAATCCGTCAGTCAATTGATGGCCGTTATAATATTCCATACAACCATCCACTTAATGACTATATCAGTATCGTGGGTGGTTATGAACGTGAAGAACGTGATGGTGTGGCCCAAGGTGATGGCCTGTTAATTGAATCCGCGGTACTTGGTGCTGACCGGATTATTAAAAATCCGCGTGCTAATTGGCAACAAACTTACGGTCTACGTTACCGTCTGGATCGTCTGACGCAGGATGGTTCGGTTGATTTTAGCCAGATTCCGGAAGCATTCAGATTCAATACTGAAGATGAACAGCAGTCTTTACTGGTGGGTTATGAAGTTTCCCGTACTGATAGTGATCGCCGCGTGAACCCGACCAAGGGCTTTAAGCAAACCTATAAAGTCGAATTGGGCAGTGAAGCTCTATTGTCTGATGCCGATATGGCGATTGTGAATGCAGGCTGGCGTTTTATCTATTCACTGGGTGAAAATGCCGATCATCAGTTTGTTGGACGCGCGGATCTGGGTTATATCTTTACTGAAGATTTTGCCAAAGTACCTTATAACCTGCGCTATTTTAGTGGCGGTGATCAAAGTATCCGTGGTTTTGACTATAAGAGTCTTTCTCCAGAAATTGAAGGCTTTAAAGTGGGCGGACAGGCTTTGGGTGTGGCTTCACTGGAGTATAATTATCAGTTCAGGGAGGGCTGGCGCGCTGCAGTATTTGCGGATGCCGGAAATGCCTATAATGAGGATTTTAGTAATCCGACAGAATATGGTGCGGGGTTGGGGATTCGTTGGGCTTCACCGATTGGCCCAATTCGTTTAGATGTGGCGACCGGACTGTCGGATGACAATTATCCGATTCGTTTGCACTTCTTTATTGGCTCGCAGTTATAAAACATTTATTAATTAAAAAATAGTTATTTGGGTAGATCATGGTCGAAAACCAACCACAGCCAGAACAAGAGCAACAACCTGAAGTTGTGCCGAAAAAGCGCCGTATATTTAGAAGTATTCTATTGTCGGCCCTTTTTTCTCTTATTTTTCTGCTGTCTGTACTGGCGATCCTGTTTTCTACCGATAAAGGCAGTAAATTCCTGCTCGATCAGGTGATGCAGCGCCAGGAAATCATTCATTATGAATATGAAGGTGGGAACCTGTGGCGCGGGATTATCCTGAAAAATGTTCTGGTTACCCTGAAACCGGTCGATGTCAAAATTGACCGTGCTGATGTCAAGCTGGGTTGGCGGGCGATTATCAAAAAAGAAATTCATCTGACTGAAGCAGATGTACTGAATTTACAGATTATTAATAAAAATCCGCCAAGTGATGAGCCATTCAAGTTCAATGCAATTCGTTTACCGTTTGTATTGCGGGTTGATCATTTACTTCTCGATCACTTGGTGATTAAGACTCAGACCAATGCAGTTGATTTTTATAATATTGAACTGAATGAAGCATTATGGTCAGGTACCGAGCTGAATTTCGAAGATTCCCGCATGGACATGGGCTATCTGTCGGTACGTGAAGCTACTGGGAAAATGCAGTTTGAAGGTAAATATCCACTAGATGCACGCGGTATTCTAAATCTGCCTTCACTCAGAGAAAGCTTGAATATTCATGATATTCAAGTACGTGCTAGAGGCACACTGGATACCATTCAGGCCGGGGTCGCGACCAACACGCCAGATTTGCTGACAGGCTGGGCAGTTCTGCACCCGATGCGTCCTAATGTACCCATGCGTGGTGAACTCCAGTTCAAGCAATATCACTGGCCAATCCTGACAGAGCAAAAACTGTTTACGAAAGATGGTGTGGCTGAGTTTAATGGGAATACCAAGCGCCTGGATCTGAATGTCCGCACTGATATTGAAGGTGAAAATATCCCGGATGGGCAATATACCGCAGTGATGTACACCGATCTGGTCAATCAGCTCAATATTACTGATCTAAATGGTCAGCTGATGAAAGGTTCGGTAAGCCTGGCAGGTACTGTAGGCTGGGCTGATCAGGTGGATTGGGATCTGACAGGTCGCATGAATGGGATTGATCCGAAACATCAGCGAATTCCACAGGTGGTGCAGGACTTTCTGCCACCAAGTCTGGACGGTAATATTGCCTCTACCGGTAATCTGGAAAATGGCCTACATTTAACAGGACTGGTGGATTTTGACCGCTATGAAACCTGGAATATCAAGCTGGATCAGAAGCCGGTTAAAGACAATAAAGCTCAACCGATGTTACTGGATGTAGCCTGGAAAAATATTGACCGTGCTGTGCCTTATATCGGCTGGTTAAAAAGTGAATCAGGAGATGTCGATCTGGTACTGGTCGAAGGCCAGCAAAATATCCATGTCGCTACCCAGGTTGCTCAGCATGAAGAAGGACTGTTACCTACAGGAATGTATCAGGCACAACTAAACCTGAAAAATAATATTCTGAATGTTCCAAGTTTTAAATATAGTGGAAATGGACAGGCCGGCAGTCTAACAGGTAATGCACGGGTTGAACTGCCAGAAGAAAAACGTCAGCTCAAATGGTCCGCAGTATTAAATGCCCAGAACCTGAATACTCAAACTCTGGCTGCAGCTTCACCAATTGACCGCTTGAATGGTCGGGTAAAAGCCAGTGGTTATGCACGCCCGAATCAGCAAATTATTAATCTTAGCGGTGTAGATCTGACCGGACGACTGGCTGCGCAAAATGAAACCGTTCATCTGACAGGTAATAGTAATATTGCCTTGTTGTTCCATGATGAAAAAGTAGGTGGCGGATTCAAAAGTTATGCGGTCAATTATGATGGTGCATTAAGTGCCAGCCAGATTAAGGCCAGTCAGGGATTGTTGAAACTGCGCTTGTCAGGTACGCCTGATATGCTCAATATCAAGGAACTGCGTCATGATGGAGTCGCTGGAAAAATTAATGCCAATGGTCAGGTGAACTTGGCAAATGGTATTGGCTGGAATGTAAATGCCTCTCTGGTGCGTTTCAAACCTCAGTATTTTAATGCCAAGCTTAAAGGTGAATTGTCTGGCAATCTGCAAACCCAAGGTGTCTGGTCGGATGCAGTGAAGCGTGTCCAGATTCAACGCTTAAATCTGGCCGGTATATTGAATAATAAACCGGTACGCGGTAAGGGTAATCTGGCTGTATTGATTGACTCCAAGCAGCGTGGTTTTGTACCGCAGCAGTTTGAAGCCAATAACCTGTTCCTGTCTTATGCCAGCAACCAGATACAGGCCACAGGTAATGCACAAAATCTGCAACTTAAAGTGAATGCGCCGGCATTATATGAGCTTTATCCGGGATTAAGAGGCCGGGTACAAGGCTATATTAATATGCAGGCACAACCGCGTTTACAAGCGACTGCGAATCTGGCAGTGGACAATTTTGCCTTCAAGAACCTGTTTAGCGTAGACAAGATTCGGGTACGTGGCCAGTTACCGACTTCACAAACCACACCGACTTTATTGACTGCGACCATGGATCAGTTGCGTAGTGGCAATAGACAGATTGTACGCGGTGAAGTGTCACTTGCTGGAACGCGCGCCGCGCATGTGCTACAAGTTCAGGCTGAAAATAAGCTGTCTAAATTCTTTGTTCAGCTCGCAGGTGGTTTTAATGCACAAAATAACTGGTTAGGCCAGATCCAGCGCGGTGATTTCGACTCACTGCGTACTCATCTGGTGCAGCGTCAAAATGCAGCTGTAATTTATAACACTGCACAGTCGGATCTGTTTGTTGGCGCTCATTGCTGGATGAGTCAGCAAAGTCAACTTTGCTTTGACCAGCCAATTCGAGTCAATAAAACTCGAGGTAGTGCTTCATTTATTACCCGTAACCTGGATTTGGCTGACTTTAGTGCCTTCCTGCCAGAAGGCATAGCATTAACCGGTAAAGTGAATGGTTATGCCAAGGCAGCTTGGGCACAAGGTGCTAAACCGAAAATTGATGCTCGTCTGGTAACCCGCAATGGGGTGATCGGCTTATCTTCTGATGATCCGGAATATTTAGGCTCGACTTTAAAATATGATGAAGTGGGGCTAGTCGCAAAAAGCGTGGCCGCTGGATTACAGATTCGTCTGGATGTGAAAACGCCGGATATTGGTACAGGCTATGCCAATGTAATTATTGATCCATATCGTGACAATAAACCAATGCGTGGCGAGATTGCCTTTAACCAGGTTCAGCTGAAGGTCTTTAAGCCATTCATTCAGGATGTGCGTAATCTGGATGGTACCCTGTCGTATGCAGGTAAAATTAGCGGAACGTTAACCGATCCATTACTTGAAGGTGAAATTCGGGTTAAGGACGGGGCGATCAGCATGATTTCATTACCAGTCAATCTAACCAATGTGCAGCTCTATTCATCAGTCCGTCAAAATACCGCGACTATTAATGGTGCATTTAATAGTGGTCGTGGTGCTGGTAAATTAACTGGTTCTGTAGACTGGAAAGGTGATCCTCGCGTACAGCTTAAACTTCAGGGCGAAAATCTGCTGATTCGCCAGGCACCGCTGATTACTGCGGTGGTTACGCCTGATCTGACCCTGGATATGTATCCGTTCAATAAAAAATTGAGCTTGAGTGGTAAGGTCGATGTTCCTCGTGCATTGATTTCTATGCCTGAAGCGTCTGAACCTGTTGTGGGCTTGTCTTCTGACGTACGCGTAGTACGTGAGGGAGATGACCAGCTCGCCATTCTGAAAGCGGCACGTCCATGGGATATTCGCGCAGATGTTGCAGTGTCGTTAGGAAATCAGGTGATCTTCCAGGGCTTTGACAGCCGTATTCCACTCTTAGGTCGTGTCAATCTGACACAACGTGGTCTGGAATCTGCGATGCGTGCCAATGGTGCGATCGGGGTATCACAACGGGTGAAAATTGAAGCTTATGGACAAAGTCTGGATCTGAACCGTGCAATTGCACGTTTCAATGGCCCGTTGTCGAATCCAACCCTGGATATTGATGCCAATAAATCCATTCAAGGTAGCACGGTGGGTGTACGTGTCACTGGTACAGCCTCAAGTCCTGCCATTCAAATTTATAATGATGCTGGCCTGTCTGAACAAGAAGCGTTGAATGCTCTGATTACTGGTCGTATTAATGAAGGGGCTTCAGGCTTGAGTCAGGCAGAAGGTTTCAGATCTGATGTAAATAACACCATTGCAGCCGCAGGGATCAGTCTGGGCTTAGGCGGTACGCGTGCCTTGACCAACCAGATTGGCCGCAGCTTTGGCTTGAGCGGTCTGGCACTGGATGCACAGGGAACCGGGGATGATACTCAGGTGTCTGTAACCGGTTATATTACGCCAGACTTATATATCCGTTATGGGGTTGGCGTATTTACCCCAGTAAACAAGTTGACTTTACGTTATCAAATGAATCAGCGTTTATATCTGGAAGCCAGTCAGTCTTTAGAACGTGCAATTGACTTATTCTATAACTGGCGGTTCTAAGCTAATAAAAAGCCCTCTAAATGAGGGCTTTTTTATAGGCAAGAGATTTTAAAATAGCCTAAGCATTTAAATCATCAAGCTATACTGATTTAAGGTATTCAATAAAATTAATCCTTAAAGGTCTCGTTCAGTGCATTCTGAACGGCTTCCACTCGGGATTTACAGGCTTTATACGCCTGCATAGACTCTTCGACGATTTTCATCAAATTATCAATATCTGGTTCTTGCTGAGATTCAAGTAATTCAGCATTCTTTTTCAAGATGTCATAGCCTTCCTGAAAGCTCAAAGTATCATGACTCATGGGGAGTTACCTGCGTAAGTTGTGCTGAAAATAGGCCATCGTGTAATTCAACTTGAACGGGTTGTTGCACATCAATTTGATGAATTGAACGAACTACGTGTTCTTGCTGGCGCACAATGGCATAGCCTTTGGACAAAACATGTTTGGGATTTTGCAGTAGTGTTTCCCGCATCAGGGCATCTAGCTGCTGATTAATTAGTTGGGTCTGTTGCTGGGCAAGGTTAGAAGTATTGGACTTGAGCTGCTCTAAACGTTGCAAGGCATTCACAATCTGGTGATTGGCCAGATTTTGGATTAGTTTTAAATATTGCTCATTCTGGTTTTGATAAGCCTGAATTTGCTGTTGAGAAAGTCGCTGGATGCTTTGCAGGTTATTTATAACTTCTTGCGTCAGCTCGACGACATGACTGCGAATTCCAGCAATCACCTTGCTCGGTGTGTCGAAAGAACGATGAGCGATTTCATCCAGAATCGTCCGATCTTTTTCATGACCAATACCAACCCAAACGGGAACTGAACGTTTGCAGAGCAGGGCAGCCAGCGCATAGTCATTCAAATACGCCAGATCATTGACTGCACCACCGCCACGAATGATCACGATCAGATCAGGCGCGTGATGATACGCTTGTGCCCACTGCTTTAAAGCTTGTGCCAAGCTTTGCATGATGCTTTGCGGTGCCGTATTTCCCTGAAAGGTCGCACTGTGATAGATAAATTCGCATACCTGAGCTTTTTGTAAAGCATCAGCATCTTTCTTGAAATCGCCCAGACCGGCAGCCTTTTCTGGAGCAATCACCAGAATCCGGTTTAGGTCAAAAGGTGTAGGGAGATTTTTATTGCGATTAATCAGACCTTCGGTTGTCAGTCTTTCTACAATCTGCTGATAACGTCGGGCTATATCTCCCAAGGTATATCCAGAATCAATCTCTACAATATTTAGGGAAAACCCATATTGCGGATCAAAGCTGGCTTTGACTTTGATTAAAACTTTAAGATCCCGGCTTAGTTCAATACCACTTTCACGTTCAAATTGCGTCACAATTTTCTGCGCAGCAAACTTCCAGATTGTGGCCCGGCAACTGGCAATGACCTGATCATTGTCAGGATCTTTTTCTGCCAGTTCTAGATAATAATGGCCAGCTTTAATATTTAAATTACGAATCTCGGCTTTGACCCACACCGGTGTATCGAAAGTGATTTTTACCACTTCATGAACCGTAGAAAGGTATTCTTTTAAAGAAAGCTGGAGATCGTCTTGCATGCTGAGATAAAGTTTAAAATTCAATCAAATATTAAAGCAATATGGCCGCTAGTACAAACATCAAGCTTCGTGCATAAAAAAGGCAAGGACAAAGAAGCTGGGCAATAATTAATTTAATAATCTAAAAACAAAATATTAGAATAATACTTGGTTGATAAAGGGTAATAAACACTTTGTATAACAATGTAATGACATTGTCATCTTTAAGCCATTCCAATAGTTAACTAAAACTAAATTTTGGCTATTCGAAAAAAGAAACCACTTTTGAAGGTTGATTATTGGTTAAAGTAAATCATAGGAAATAGTGAGAACTTAAATGGGATTAAACCTAATGATATTAAGAAATGATCCTGCCGCTTTTTACAGAATTACAAACACTCAAGCCTTTTCAGATCTGACGCTATAAGTGGAATATGCTACATTAAAGGTGAATTCCTTTAGAAGAATACCGCTCATGAAAAAAATAATTTTATCTGGTTTGTCCGGATTATTTGCATCCATCCTCCTTGCTGGCTGTAGTACGACCCAGTCGACTGACTCAAACTCAGCGTCATTAGGAACAGCGAATCCAGCGAGTGTTTATTGTATTAATCAGGGTGGAAAGCTGGAAATCCGTAATGAAACTAATGGGCAAGTGGGCTATTGTCATTTAAAAAATGGGCAAGTGGTCGAAGAATGGGAATATTTCCGAGCAAACCAGCCTAAAT
This sequence comes from Acinetobacter sp. UBA2581, assembly GCF_002339435.1. Classification (NCBI taxonomy): domain Bacteria; kingdom Pseudomonadati; phylum Pseudomonadota; class Gammaproteobacteria; order Moraxellales; family Moraxellaceae; genus Acinetobacter; species Acinetobacter sp. UBA2581. Next base: position 77,201 of record NZ_DDLD01000072.1, read on the forward strand.
GTATCGCTGATCAGGCAGCTGCGCTGGTTGGCCAATCCAATTTAACTGAAGCAAAAATCAAAGAGAAAACCAAAGCTCAAATGGTACGCATGGTTGCACCTGGCCAGCCTGTCACTATGGATTATCGTGAAGAGCGCGTGACGGTCACTGTAGATCCAGCCACTAAGAAAGTAGTTCAGGCCAGCTGTGGTTAAGATATGAAATGCTACTTTCGAGCAGGCAGTATCAATAAGAATAGAGAGAAATTTCATTTTAAATGACAAATCTGTGCTGATCTCTTATAGTGCCTCTCGGAAGGAGAAATTCATGAAAAAGTTATTTGCTTTATCCCTGATGGTTGCTCTGGTCGGCTGTGCAGAGAAAAAACCTTTAACCCCTGAAGAGCAGTGGCATGGCTATTGTCGTAGTGTGGGGAATGCTGCACGGACCATTATGCTGGATCGTCAGAATGCGATCGAGAAAGAAAAGGCTGTTGAGCATGCCAACAAGATCGATGATGACATCACTCGCAGTTTTATCCTGAATATTATCGATGAAGTCTATGCACTTCCGGAACAGGAAATTAAGACCGATGTAGATGCAGCCCGTGAGAAAGTCCGCGCTGAATTTACTGAAAAATGTATCGCCACACCGCATGATAAAATGCCAGATTACAAACCGTTCTAAGGAACGGTTTTTTTATATTTGAATGAAGCAAACTAAGGAATCTTCATTCAAATTAAATAGTGGTTTATAGATATAAGAATATTCTTCTAATAATAAAAATAGCCTAAGCAATATTAAATATAATTTGTGACAATTGCTAAATCTAAAATATAGAAATGCTTATCTTTATATTGAATAATGAATTTAACTCCAAAGCCTTTAGGAGAACAATAATATGGACGTCGTGAAATATTTATATCACTCAGATCTGCTGTTAGAAGATGAAAAAGGATTGGCGATTATCGGTAGCGGACGCTATGTTCTGAGTGTAGGAGACAAGGTCGTGATTAAGCAGATCTTGGTGCAGGACAAAAAACGCTGTTTGGTCGAGATTTCCTTTGCCAGCAACAATCACAGTCAGACCTATGAAGATCAATGTGAATTAAAATTTGAGGGTTGTCGGGACGCTTTTCAGCAATATTTGAACTCGACGACAGTCCACTAAGGTGGAGTATCTTTTTCTAAGTAAATTAGGCAACATCGATGTTGCCTTTTTTATGCGTCGAATTTGGTTAAAAGTTGCCATATCTGTACTTAAATAGGACTTACGCACTATTATTT
>NZ_DDLD01000004.1:0-6200 GCF_002339435.1 Acinetobacter sp. UBA2581
CCAGTCAGCAAAGCTGAATGGCTTGGATCCGTATGCCTATTTAAGTGATGTGCTGAAAAGGTTACCGACACACAAAGTGACCCAAATTGAAGAATTGCTGCCGCACTGCTGGAAACCTAAATCGAATTAAAAAATAGGTATGGGATTCAGCGGACGCTTACATTGCTTGGAAATAATTTTAATATCATTAGTCCCTCTAGTCTCATACTGACAATTTTGTAAGAATATATTGAGGGAAACAGACCTAGTTTTCATGTAATTAACCTTATTTAACTTATAGGCCAAGTTCATATCCTAGGTGTTTTTATGGTAATGTCAAAACAATATTGTTAATAAAAATGTTAATGAAAGACTTATTTTCAATCATGATGTACGTTTTTCTCAATTTACCTAGGAGGTAACTTAAGGTAAATGCATATATTTATTTGATGTTTATAAAGAAATAACTACAGCCTCTAGTAAACGCTATGTAAGTTGTATAATTCTAAATCTGTTTAAGGATTTCAATCTTGTCTTGGGTTTTCTTACCTACCCAAAAATGTGTTCGTCCAACAATAATTAAAATCAGCGGTAATTTTGATTTGAGGTTTTTATGCCAACTTGTGTAGTCTGTCATAGAAGGTTTTGGGGCATCTTCTGGATGTGTATGCCACTCGCCTAAGTAGTGCCATTTACCTTTACTTTTCTTAAAAGCATCATCAATAACCTTTTGATGATGCTTACTTATTCGATCCACCATAAATCTGCTTCTGATGTCCCATTGGCTTGGCTCAGATAAGTCTGTTATGACTATATGGATATCTCTACGTTCACCTATCAATACTCCAGCACTTTCTGGGCTAGAATCATTCATTTGCCGATATGAGAGCAATATATTTGCTACTTCAGTCGAGATTACGACTAAGGACTCATCCAGAGATTTAAAAACGAGTTCTTTATCGACCATTACAGATTTCACAAAAGTCTTGTTTTTTAATCCAAGTCGGCTTTTTAGTACGGCTACCCATGAAGATATGTTCTTTATAATTCCAGTCTCTTTTGTCTTCTAAAGTGGATAAAACCGCTTCTTGCATCAATGCTGCTGTCATAACACTAACTGCTGCATCATATGGTGTGTATGTGTTACCACATGACACTTTCTTTTTGTTTACTTTTAATAGCTTCTCAAAACGTATATCAGTACCATTTTTATAGAAAGCCGGATCGCCACATAGACAGTTATAACATCCATCTGAGCTATCAATGAATACTTTTGATGCGATACCATTGCCGTCATTAAATCCATGAACAATGATAGGTCTATCCTTAACTTCAATCTCTCGACTAACTTTTGTTAAGCGTTTTGATACAGGTGCTCGGCCAGTGGCATCAATAACGATGTCGTAATATGATAAGTAGGTTTTAATAATAGGAAATCCACACTTATAAGCTTTGATCTTGACTATAAGGTGCGTTGAGTTTTGAAGGCTATCTTTAAGAGCCTCTGATTTGTATCTTCCAAAATTACTGCTAGTCAATGTATGCCGACTGAAATTGTGCGGACCATATTTATCATGATCAAATAAATCTAAACTTTTGGTTCCCATACCAGCACCGGCACGAATTAAAAGTTCAGCCAAGTATCCACCAATTGTTCCACAACCAATTAAAGCAATTTTCTTCGTTCGTAAATCGCCAATTTCAGGTCTAGATCGATTGCGGGAAAGGATTGTATCTCTATCTGACTTCACAAAAGAAATTCTTTGGAATTTATTAAAGGCATACTTGCCCGTAAGAGCATGACTTGCTCGTACCAAATTAAGTTTACGTCCACCTTTACCTTTTTTTCTAGGATTAGCATATGTTGTAAACTGTACTGCTGTTTGATTCAGTTCAAGTATTACCCCGAATGTATCTTGTTTATCTATCTCTAAAACAATCAAATGGTGTTTATAAGGATGATCAACAAAATATTTAATCAAATGTGCTTTAGCATTATGATCTACGAAAGCTAACCATTGGATTAATGCTTTGGCATCTTTAGGAGGCCAAGGAATACCGGAAAGTTTTGTTGGTCTAACTTTGAGAAGAAATACATTAAGTTTATGTGAGTCAAATTCCTTAAGTGATCTTTGGTTTAGCCATTTAGCCTGAATATCTTTATCTTTTTGTCCAAACAAAATAGATTCAAGGTAATCAGATCCATCAGTAGAAATATTTCGAGTTAGATATGCAACATCGCCATTCAGCGAGTTCAAATCAGTCAGAGCATAAGTTGCTCTCTCAGCTTTCCAATAAGCAACAAACTCACCCTCTAATTCAATTTGGTCTATTTGACCGTTAGCTAAAGATTGAATTGAGTTATCTAAAGTAAGCTGGATCTGGCAATCTATAGTCCTATATAGATTGCTAATATCATTCGGGTTCCAATCGGCTTCCATTTGCTCAACATAGCAAAGATATCCACCATTATTAACGTGTGGAAGCAGGAGATCATCAAACTTTGTAGGTTTGCTGATGATGTGTGCCCACGGCAAAATTGTATATGCGTCATAGCCAATTTCTAGAGCAATTGTGAAAGTACCCTCAGATGTTGAATACTCTTTAAAGTAAATAGGGTATTTATCATCAATGTCACATAAAGCCTTATATCTATTTCGTTGCTTGATTGCTAGGTGTTTATATCCGCAATCAAGCATCACAGCATGTAATTCTGACACTCAATCAACCACTTTTCATTGAAGTGCTGATAATAGCAGCTTCTTTTGCTTTAGATGGAGCGCTTTCATAAGCAGGAGCTGCTGCTTGAGACACGATAAGACTTAGATCTTGAACTCGATCACCGTACTCGCCATTAAGAATATCTAAAGCATCTTGCTTGGTATATGCAGTGTACGCGGATTCGAGTGATTTAACCAATTGCTCTAGCTTCTGCATAACTTCTTTGTGCCTAGGTTCATGCTCATAGTATGGAGGGAACAAAGGGCGATCATCATTTTCATCAGGGCTCTCAACACCATTATGGAAAGCATCTGGAAGTTTTCTTGCAACTGTCAGCATCAATAATCCAAAATCTTTCGGATCTACAGTAGTACAGTCCAAGATGTCTACCACTGCTGCCATTAAAGAAATTGAGGATGGACCATTACCTTCTTGCCAATCACCAGCATCACGCCATGCTTTAAGAATGCGACAAACTTTTCGTAAATGTTGACCAGTTCGTTGACACGCATCCTGGAACCATAAATGGACATCTTTCGGATCGCTTTTAATCCATTTTGCATCATTCTTGCGTACAGCTAAATTTACACAGTCAGTTTCAATTTGATCATAGAGAGCATGGTCGGCAACTGAAATGCTGTCGTACATTTCCATCGAAAATCGTCTGTTGGCAGCCTCTTTTAATAATACCTCTTTTTCCAAAAACTTCTCATAAGGAATTGCATACATTGGTACATCTATATGAACGCTTTTTGCTGGAATATTAATACGACCACACGTTTCCTTAGGTTCAAATGACCACCCATAGCGTTCAGCAGCTAAAGATTTAAGAGATGCATCCACCAAAAGTAATAGAAGTTGATGACCAATTGCAGGTTTATCTTCAAAGAACTGCATCGGAAGATATGTGCCATCATCAATGTCCATTTCTTGAGTAGGTTTATATGGACGATTCAATGTGTCGTACGTGAAGCTTCCTTGCGTCCAAAAGCGAGGATTGATCTTCATAAATTCATCTTTGAGATCAGGAGAAAGTTCCATGATGAGTTCAGATAAATTTCGTTGATCATCAATTGGAAGATATTTGAAATTTGTATTTTTGAACTCATTACGAAAGAGTAGTGCTGAATCAAATTGCTTAGATGATTTTACAAGTTGTTTGGCCTCGTCAAATACATCTCGTGTTCGTTCACGGACGATTTGTCGTAACGCTTTTAGACCCTCTTTCTCATGATCAGCAAGGATGAGCTGACCAATTAGACCGACATCACGATTAGTATAGTAACTGTGAAAATTCCAAGTCATGCTGCTACTCCATTATTATTAGATTTAACAAACGGTTTTGCTGTTTTCAGGAAGAAGTCACGCAATTCTTTAACTTCACTGTATCTCTCAGCACCCAATTTTTCCCCCATACCTTTGAGGGCATTTAAACTGCTCTGTGAAGCGTTATCCAAAGTGATGTCAGAAGATGCTTCATTTGGAATGGTTTCATCAATTTCAACGTAATTATTGGAGATACCAAGCACTTTTAGCTCCCGTAACAACATAAAACGTTGCAAGTGTTGGTTTGCAGTCATAGTGCTTAAAACAAGACGCTCGCCCATTCCCCATAAACCTAGGTAACCTTTTGAACATTTTTCAGATAACGTCTTGGGCCCAATACAGTAATTTTCGCTCAGAGTACCGATATTTAAAATTTTCACATCCTTAGGCTCTGCGGTTGGAAAGTCATCTTTCATATCTATCAAGACTTCGCGAATACCGATAAAACTAGGGTTATTAGAAACTAATCCGCCATCAGCAAAATAGTGATTTAGCTTGCTAATAAAATGTGGTTTGAAATAGGTTGGTGCAGCTGATGTGGCCATCGCTGCGTCAATCAACTTAATTTCTCCGTCAAGCGTAAACATAGGATTATGTGGTGTCTTGAAGAACTTTGGTCTGCCTGTAGATAGGTTGAGTGATGTAATCATTACTCGACGTTCAAGGTCGTCAAATTTAATGGTTTCACCAATCATACTTTTCACAGTTTCATACAAAGGATCACTTTTGTAGATTGGATAAAATGGTGTAATCCACTTTTTGAATCTGAAACGTTTCGCAGGAAAAATATGAGGTGCACTTTTTTCAAATGTTTCCTGCAAGTCCCGCGCACTTTTACCACTTGCTAATCCTAGTGCTAGAATGCCGCCTATAGATGTGCCTGTGATCAAATCAAAATAATCACCAATTTTGACACCAGTTCTTTTCTCTCGTTTTTCAATAATCGTTTCAAGTTGGGCAAGCAAGCTGATAGTGAAGAGGCCACGTACACCACCGCCATTTAAACTTAAAACTTTAATTTTTTCTGAATTGTCTGGCGGTGATGTACCTTGCGATTCTGGATGTTGAAGTGTATTCATTGTGTTCTCTTTTTTTATTAATTTTTTTTATATTGTGATCAAAAAATATTTTTCAAGGGAGAAAATTCAAGGTAATAATATTTTTATATCAACCTTTAGCACAGATGCTATTAAATAAAGTTTTTCTACTGTCAAATTGACTTCACCACGTTCAATACGCCCCATATAGCTACGATCAATACCACATTGAAGGGCTAACGATTCTTGAGTGACTTTTGATTCAATTCTTTTATTGCGGATTAATTGTCCAATCGCTACTGATAAGTCTGACATTTGAAACTAATTGCTCAAAAATAGAAATATCAAGAATTGAGGACTATATATCCACGGATTATAATCCGTATTTTTTAAATACCTATATGATTATGAAAAATGCCGTAAATCTACCTCTATACAATGAGTTTTTGGAAATATTTGATAAGCATAAAATTGTTAATTGGCAAGCTAAAAACTTTTGGCAAGTAATGGAATTGAATAAGCTTTGCGAAGAAAGAAAATGTAGACGTCAAATGTATGCTGGTTTGAAAGTACTTGTAAGATGTCAATACTTGAAAATTGATACAGACCAATCAAGTAAACAATTATTCATGTACAGTGAAACTCCAAGATTAGAAGAGTTAAGAAAAAAATATAGGAATGCTAAACTAGATAATATTTTTTCTAGAAAAAAAATATTATTCCTAGATGAAGTGGAAGAAAAGGAAGCAAATATAAATTTTATTAAAGACTTATTATCTAATGATAACTCATTAGAAAAATATTTCGTTGAAGTTAAAGAAGTATTGGAAAAAGATATAAGAAAACTTAAGTCTAACATTAAGCTAATGGATAGTATTATCAACAATAACAATAAATCTGTTTAATTAATTGTGATAATTGCATATTCATACATAAATGAACACTAAGTAGCTCTTAATATTGGACACCTATTCTTTCTTTACTTGGACAGTCAATTTACTGAACTTAAGTTAAGGAAAGACTTATAAATATTCATTTTCAGTCAAGTTTTCTAAGGAAATGTCGTTACGTAGTTAACTAGTCTTTTTCTTAATCTACAAATCTCTATACAATAAGTGGCGAATTCAAACATGAGGT
>NZ_DDLD01000044.1:0-19408 GCF_002339435.1 Acinetobacter sp. UBA2581
ATATTTTAATTTTGTCATCGGGATACTACGCTTCGCTACGTCTTTCGAAGCAATGCTTCTCATCTCAAGAAAAGTGGTCTCCGACAAACCCGGTACGGTTCAATATGATCAACCTAAATATTACGCTGCAAATATTGATGGTAAGCTGGGTATTGGTTATTGGGAAAAGGATCCAAATACTGTACTGCAAAAAAACATTGAAAGAATATGAAAATATGCTTCATTAATCATATGTTAGCCAAGAGGATCGTATTTCCATTAATGCACAATAGAAGAAGTTAAGTGTGAGTGTGCATACTTTAATGATGTTGCCTCTAATACTATTGAGAAACTGATTGATCAAAGTATTTCAAATTAAGAAATAAATAATTTTATATTTAGCTCTGATGGGATAACCATCAGGGTATTTTTTTGTCATTAAAATCTAATTTGAGACATCATTATGAATGATTTTTTTCTATAAACGAATCGAAGCATCAAAATCAATGACATTGAAGTTCGTCAGATACAGATGAAAGACTTCGATACTTGGGCAATCCCTGCTGAGCCGTTAAAGAACTTCATTAAAGACCAAAATCATTCAAATGAAATTTTGAGAGGGTTATTCAAAGCTCATAGTGTACAGGTTATTTCGACCATGGCATGTGTTACTGATCTGAACAATGAATCACTAGTAGAATTTGCTGCTGATAAACAGGGATTTAAAGAGCTACTTAGTGAAGTCATGAAAATGAATTACGGTACATTTCAAAACTACGTTATCGCTTGAACTGAGGATAAGAAAGCTTGTTTGAATCGATATATTTCATCCGCAGATTATGCGCGAATGCTAAGAAATCTGGAGTTCGAATATTAACCAAAAAGAAGATCATTTTTTGATTTATGCGAGAGATCTATTCTATTTTTATATTTATAAGGCTAAACTTGCCTTCAATTTAATACTGGTATGTACCACTTAACTTTAGGGCGTGTCTTCAATATTAAATGTATTTAAAAATACTGTTTGCATGTTCGCCTAAACGATGATTTTCCATTATTAGATAATGATCTAGCTCAGGAATAGTGATGATGACCATAATTACCAATAATTTAGGTCATGGTATGGGCAATGCCTGGGAAAATAAAGACTGGGCACATATTTCTGATCCAGAATTACAAAGTCTGCAGCAGCACTATTCCTGTTTACAAGGTCATTTTGAGATTTTGTGGTATAGTCCCCGGCCATTTTCATCTGCGGCTCTGGTCAAGGTGGAGCAGGATTTTGTGATCAGGGATGAAGCAGTCGCGCATCAGTATTTGATTAAGCGCAGCCATTGTTCCTTTCGTCGTGCCCGCGATATTTTACAGGAGCATGCTGTTCTTCAGCATTTAGCTAGCAAAGAAATTCCTGTTGCAGCATTGATTAGCTCAAATCAAGGTCTGACTGCTTTAGAGCTAGGTGACTGGACCTATGAAGTCTATGCAAAAGCAGCCGGCTTAGATCTGTATGCAGATCAGCAATCCTGGAAACCTTTTTTCTATGCTGAACATGCTGCGAAAGCTGGGCAATTGCTGGCAAAGTTACATATGGCCATGCAGGATTTTCCTGAGCAGCAAGGCCGATCAGCATCTTATTTAGTGTCCAATCAGCAACTTTTAGACAGTGAAAATATCGTTACAGCCATTCAACGGCGCATTGTAAACAGTCCAGAATTAAGCCGTTACTTTGCCGACAAAAATTTGGATCCTTACTTTTTAGATCAAATCTTACAGGTTCACCAGCGTATTCAGCCTGTATTGCAACAAGCAAGCAGAATTTGGACCCATAACGATTTACACGCTTCTAATCTATTTTGGTCATCGCCAGATGCCAAAGCTGAGATTACTGCCGTAATTGATTTTGGTTTATCTGACCGAAACTCTGCACTTTATGATCTGGCTGTGACGATTGAACGTAATTTCATTGATTGGTTGGAATTAGAGCAGAGCCCACATATTCAGATTGATGAAGCTGGTTTAACTGCCTTTCTACATGCTTATTTTTCTGAAGTACATCCACAAGAAGATTTTAGTATTTTGCCAGAACTACTGAAAATCGTGCATTTGGATTTCGCTTTTTCAGAGCTGGAGTATTTTGTGGGTATTACCCACAACCTCAACCATGCAGATGCGGCTTATTACGATTGGATTATCGGTCATGTGGACTGGTTCTTTGGCGAACAAGGCCAACAATTTACCCAGACTTTAACTCGGCTTATTCAACATGAATTGCAAGCTTCTCAATGCTCTCTCTAAACCCAGCATCATCACCCACTTCACAGACATAAGGTTTCGCATGAACACTCGTCAACTCAAACAGAATGTATTAACCCGATCTTTAAAAATGATCATTCTGTCACCGCTGTGTTTAGCCCCGCTGACTTATGCTGAAGACGATGTTCAACAGCTTGACACGATTGTGATCAAAGCCGATCAAAGCATGCCTTACTCAAGTGCCAAAGTGAATATTGAAGGTTTGGGTACGGACAGTCTTCAAAAAATACCTGCATCGGTCTCTATCTTGACTGCAGATCTCATTGCTGAACAACACGCGCGTGTGCTGAGCGATGTTGTAAAAAATGATGCAGCCATCGGTGAGGGCTATGCTGCAATTGGCTATTATCCAAACTTTGTCTCGCGTGGCTTTGCACTCGATTTGGCATCAAGCTACCTCATTAATGGCAATGTGATTCGTGGTGAACAAAATGTTGCACTTGAAAACAAAGAACGTGTGGAAATTTTAAAAGGCATTTCCGCGATTCAAAGTGGTATGTCGACCCCGAGTGGTGTGGTCAATTATGTCACCAAGCGACCTAAAGATATCCAGGCCCTGACATTCTCTGCTGACCAACATGGACAGTTTTCAGTGGCAACTGATCTCGGTGGTTTTTGGAGTGATGAGCAACAATTCGGATATCGCATCAATCTGGTGAATGAACAGATGGATTCTTATGTCGATCATGTGGAGGGTGAACGCTATTTAGCGGCATTGGCCTTAGATTGGAAGATGTCAGCGCAATCCAAAGTAGAACTTGATCTAGAAGCACAGCGTTCCGAACAAAAATCAGTGCCAGGTTATCAATTACTGGATGGCAAAGTCCCAGAAAATGTGAAATGGGATCGATTGCTGGGTTATCAGACTTGGGGCAAACCGGTCACGATCGATAGTCTGAATAGCAGTTTAAAATATAGTTATGCTTTGAATGATGACTGGAACTTGGGACTCGTTGCCGCCCACAGTAAATCCAGAGTTGATGACTATTCAAGCTTTGCTTATGGTTATTATCGGGAAGGCTGTCTAGAAGCGTATTCCTGTAACACGTTTGGTAAAGCTGGCGAGTATGATATTTACGACTATCAAAATCCAGATGACACTTTTAAAACCAACCAATTTAAAGTCAAATTGGATGGGGTGATTGCTACCAATTGGGCGCAACATTATCTAAATTTTGATATTACACAAACCAATAAATCACGTGATCGTTTCGGTGATGTCTATGAATGGATTGGTGTAGGTAATATTTATACAGAAACTACTGATGTTGAGCCAACAACTGTTGATGTTGGACAAAAGTATCAAGCGCTTAAAAGTAAACAAACCGCATTCACAGCCTTAGATCGTATTGAATGGAATGAACATTGGACCACTTTGATTGGCGGAAAATGGATCAAGCTGGATGAACAAGCATATGATGCAGATCGGGTAAAAGTCCGCGATACCGATTTAGCTAAATTTTTACCGCAATTCGCAATCAGCTATAGCCCCTTGGAATCGACTACCGTCTATGCCTCGTATGCCAAAGGCTTGTCAGATGGAAAAACAGCGCCTTGGTTTGCAGCGAATGCTGCTGAAACTCTAGCGCCGATCTATTCAGAGCAATATGAAGTTGGTTTCAAACAACAGATCAAGCAGTTTTTATTGACTGCCTCGCTATTTGATTTACGCCAAGACAACCAATATAGCAAGCCGATTTCAGGACTTCGCTATTTTGTTGCGGAAGGCGAACAACATAGTCAGGGTCTGGAGCTCGGACTGAATGGTGCATTAACCGATCATCTGGCCTTAACTTCATCTTTAGCCTTGATCAAAGCCCGTTTAGAAAATGTGGAAGCGGTTGAATATGGCCATCATCAAGCGCAAAACGTGCCAAAAGTTCGTTTCGCAACGCATCTTCGCTATAACGTACCGAGCATTGTAGGTTTCACTGTTCTGGCAGGTGGTCAATACAGTTCCAGCAAATATGCCAATAAAGAGGGCACTGCGAAAGTCGCGGGTTATAGTGTGGTTGATTTAGGCGCTGCTTATCAATTTAAGCTGAATACGACCGATGCATTGCTGCGCTTGAATATTAATAATCTGTTCAACAAAAAATACTGGCGTGATGCAGGTGAATTTTTGGGTGATGATTATTTATTCTTGGGTTCGCCGCGTACAGCAACCTTGTCATTCAATCTGAACTTCTAAATTGGCTGCTTAATCAGGTTATATTGCTATGGAAAATATAGAAATTGCAGCGTTCATTTTAAACGTTTTAGGTGTCTGGCTGACCTCCAAACAATATAAAGTCTGCTGGTTGGTGAATATTGTCGCTGTATTTTTATATATGATTATTTTTTATCGTGTCAATTTATTTGCAGACGCAGCATTACAAGCCGTATTTATCTTGATGCAACTGTATGGCTGGTATAGCTGGTCGAAGAAAAATCATGATCAGGCTATCACCGTGCAGATTGGCTATTTGAATAAAAAAATCTGGGTATATAGTCTGATTGTGGGTATTGTCGCCGGTCTGGCAATTGGCGCCTTATTTGCTCATTTCACCACAGCATCACTCCCTTGGTTGGATTCCATGTTGGCCTCTTTTAGCTTGGTGGCAAGTTATTGGGCAGCCAAAAAATATATTGAAAGCTGGGGATTATGGTGTGTTCTAGATGTAATTTATGTCGGTATGTACACCCATAAATCATTGTATTTAACAGCCGTACTCTATTTTCTCTTTATTCTTCTTGCACTAAATGGCTGGAGGATGTGGCGAAATCTTTATAGAGTGACATTATCTTGAAATGACACTATTGCAAATAGAAATTTGAGGTGATGCTCTTTCCTTTAAAAAAAAGTGTTTATAGACTAAAAACTTTATTTGAATTGGCCGCAGCTTGAAGATGTTGCTGATATTTTGTGAAAGCTAGCTACCATACATTCAAAGCGAACCGAAGTTCGCTTTTATTTCACTTCTTAAAAGAACCCGGCTGGTTTGGTCGAATAGCTGACTAGCAAGTTTTTAGTCTGCTGATAATGATCCAGCATCATTCTGTGATTCTCACGCCCAATCCCTGATTTTTTATAACCACCGAAAGCCGCATGGGCAGGGTAGATGTGATAACAGTTGGTCCAGACCCGGCCGGCCTGAATAGCACGGCCTGCACGGTAAGAGGTATGCGCTGAGCGTGACCAGACACCGGCACCGAGTCCATAAATCGTATCATTGGCGATCTTGATCGCATCATCGAAGTCTTTGAAGGTGGTCACAGCCAGTACAGGCCCGAAGATTTCTTCCTGGAAGGTTTTCATGTCATTGGTGCCTTTAAAGATGGTCGGTTCAATATAGAAACCTTGACCCACTTCATGACGTGCTTCACCACCGGTCAGGATCTGTGCGCCTTCTTCACGGCCAGTGGCAATACAACCCAGAATCTTGTCCTGCTGTTCCTGTGAGGCTTGCGCACCAATCATGGTGTCGGTATCTAACGGATGACCAGTCTTAATCCGTTGCACCCGCTCTACTGCACGCGCCAGAAATTCATCGGCAATACTTTCCTGTACCAAGGCACGGGAAGGACAGGTACAGATTTCACCCTGGTTCAGGGCAAACATGGCAAAGCCTTCCAGAGCTTTGTCCAGATAATCGTCTTCCTGATCCATAATGTCGGCAAAGAACAAGTTTGGTGATTTACCGCCAAGTTCCAGCGTTACCGGAATAATATTTTCAGTTGCATACTGCATTATCATTTGGCCGACGGCAGTCGAGCCGGTAAAGGCAATCTTGGCAATACGGGGATTGGTCGCCAGTGGACGGCCGACTTCGACCCCGTAGCCATTGACGATGTTCAACACGCCCGGCGGCAAAATGTCCTGAATCAGTTCAGCTAGCACCAGAATACTGACCGGAGTCTGTTCTGCAGGTTTCAGCACAATACAGTTGCCTGCAGCCAAGGCTGGCGCGAGTTTCCAGGCGGCCATCAGAATCGGGAAGTTCCAGGGAATGATTTGTCCGACTACACCAAGCGGTTCATGGAAATGGTAGGCGATAGTATCTTCATCAATTTCGGAAATGCCACCTTCCTGAGCCCGGATACAGCCGGCAAAATAACGGAAATGGTCAATGGCCAGTGGAATATCGGCAGCCAGCGTTTCACGGATCGGTTTTCCATTGTCCCAGGTTTCTGCTACAGCCAACATTTCCAGATTTTGTTCCAGACGGTCGGCAATTTTCAACAGAATATTGGAGCGGGTGGTCGGCGATGCTCTGTTCCATTGTTCTTTGGCTTTGTGTGCTGCATCCAGGGCCAATTCAATGTCTTCTACAGAAGAACGCGGTACTTTGGTAAAGACTTTGCCATCTACCGGAGAGAGATTGTCAAAGTATTCGCCTTTGACCGGAGCGACCCATTCGCCGCCAATGAAATTATCGTATTGTGCTTTAAATTGAATTTTTGAACCAGGTTGATTGGGATCGATGTAACGCATATTTATTTCCTTTGCTTATTTTCGTATGGCAAAACCGCTTCTACAGCTTTGGTATAAGGTACTTCTGCACCTTATTTGATTAATATAAATGAGGTAAGGTTGGAAAAAGGTTGGAGCTAGCATGTTCACGATCTTTTCATCTATTTTAAAAGAATAACGATTACAGCGGATGTAAATCATGAATTGTTGTGAGAATAAGGAATGATGACAAAACAAGATTTGGCGCAAAAAAGGCACAATATCGATCAGCTTCGGCAAAGTAGCAGTTTATCTCCCCTGCATGCAGAACAGCTGGGACAGAGTATTGCCAGCTCTTGGCAGCGCTCATCCTCGGCTGAAATCCCTAAGAATCGTTTAGCAGCACCACTGACAGATATAAAAAAGACCACTTCTTCTTTAACTTTAGCCTATGCTCTACACCATTGTGCACAAGACTTGAAACATATTGCAGAGCAGTCATCGATGGTATTGGCAGTCGGTGATATAGGCAGCACTATCATCTGGACAGCGTCCAGCCCGCAAATGCAAAGTGCCGCAGAAAGTGTACATTTTATTGAAGGTGGACAATGGCGCGAAGAGCTAGTCGGAACCAATGCATTGGCATTATCCTTAAAAACTCAACAATCCAGCTGTGTCTTTTCCAGTGAACATTACATGTCCTCCATTCATGATTGGGTTTGTTACGCTGCTCCGATTATTGATCCCTATTCAAAACAGGTCTTAGGTGTCATTGATCTGTCAACTACCTGGCCAAAGCATAACAGTTTAGCACTACTAGCTGCGGAGCGCTGTGCTACGATCATCCAGTCGGCTCTACTAGAATGCCAGAAGCAGCGCCTGTTTATTCGGGCTTTTTCAGTACCTCAAGTGCTGTTTAATGGCAAGGTGCTAGTTCTGACCCCTCGACAGATTGAAATTCTAGCCATTCTGGCCTTATGTCCGCAGGGCCTGAGTCTAGATACCTTGCATCAGGCCTTATATGGCGAACGCAAGGTCAGTATAGGGACTTTAAAAGCAGAAATGTCACAGTTACGCGATGTACTAGGTGGTATGCTAGGTTCCAGACCCTATCGTTTATTGGCGGATGTAGAGGCTGACTTTTTAATGATGGAGCAATCCCTAGATGCTGGATATATTGATTCAGCCTTGAAATTATGTACCGGCGTATTTCTGGCTAGAACAGAAAGTCCATTTCTATGCGCTTGGAGAGATTGTCTGGAATCACGCCTGAGCGATGCCATTTTCAAGGCTAATGAAACCGATGTCCTGCTGAAACATGTGGCACATTTTCCTGAAGCGATTGATGCTATAGAACGCCTGATTGAACTGATGCCCAAAATCCATCCCGTTCATCAGACTCTGTTAAAATATAAAAATCTTTAAAGCTGATGTAACTGTCGGTACAAAGCTAAACAGTTAAAATAGGAAAATTCTGGAATATTAAGTATTATCCTTGCTTACTGTGGGTTTACTTATTGATTTAGACTGAACCTGATCCTAAAATTTTTATCAGTGGCTACCCAGTTTGCCTAGCTGCTTGATGGGATGCTCTTCATTAAAATCAGCTACGCTCACCTTCATGTCATTTGAAGAACGCGCAGTTTATTCCTCAGGGATCAAATATAATCGTAAGATAATACGCTATGAAATTTTATTTGTGGCTGAAACGGGCTAAAAAAATCTTGGCATTTTTCTACCATGGGATTAATGTCGATATTCATAATGAAAGGGGCTTGATAAAAAAGAAACACCCCCCGTTTTTATCCTCTTATGAAGGCAAAAGGATCAGCCAGGAACAGGAAAATGCATGTCTGCTCTTGGCACACTTCCTCAGAAAGTGAAACAGGGGCTGTTAAAAATGTAAGTCAGATGATTGGAAAGAAGACTTACATTGAGGCACTACATCGCCGCTTTAAAAATATCTACCACTTGGGCATGGCTGGCTTTACGTGGATTGGTCAGCATGCAGGCATCTTTTTGTGCATTTTCCGCCATGATGGCCAAGTCAGCTTCTTTTACATTCAATTCCGTCAGCCCAGATGGAATACCAATTGAAGCCGAAAGCTGACGAATGGCGCCAATCGCTTCATAAGCTGCTTCAGTTACGGTTAAGCCTTCTGTATTCACCCCCATCAATTGGGCAATTTTGGCATAACGTTCAGGACAAGCAATCAGGTTAAATTCACAGACATGGGGGAGCAGAATTGCATTACAAACACCATGCGGCAAGTTGTAGAAGCCTCCGAGCTGATGTGCCATCGCATGCACATATCCTAAAGAGGCGTTGTTAAAGGCCATTCCGGCAAGATATTGGGCATAGCTCATGGCATCCCGTGCTTCCAGATTATCCCCATTCGCCACTGCCGGGCTAAGCCATTCGCTGATCATGGTAATCGCCTTTTCTGCACAGGCATCAGTGATTGGGTTTGCTGCTGTAGACACATAGGCTTCTACTGCATGCGTCAAGGCATCCATACCTGTTGCCGCAGTCAGCCCTGCAGGTTTGGCCAACATAAGTTTAGGGTCATCAATCGCAATGAGTGGTGTACAACGCCAATCTACAATCGCCATTTTCACATGGGTATCGGTATTGGTAATGATACAGAAACGTGTCATCTCCGAAGCTGTCCCTGCCGTAGTATTGATTGCAATCAGTGGTGTCATCGGGACGGTACTTTTATCAATCCCTTCATAATCACGGATATGTCCGCCACCTGCAGTGACTAGACCAATGCCTTTGGCACAGTCATGTGATGAACCCCCACCTAACGATACAATAAAATCACAGGCATTTTCATTATAAGCTGTAACTCCATGATGCACGTTAATATCAGTTGGATTGGGTTCCGCGCCTGGGAAAATATAACTGTCAACACCCGCCTCTTTCAAATAGTTTGCAATATCATCTGCAACACCAAATTTAAACAGCCCCGCATCAGTTACAATCAGCGCTTTCTTGGCACCTAAATTTTGTGCTTTTATCCCGATTTCTTTAGCACAGCCCGGACCAAAAAGTGAAACACAGGGAATATAAAAACCGTTAGTTTGATCTGAAATATTTTTAAAAGCCATGGTGTGATTCCTTCTACCATTCATTGATTATTTTATCGGTGACCCTCACCGTAATATGAGTATTGGATGAAGTTAAAAAGAATCCTACCTACCAAATACCTACCAATTTAAATTTTTGATTCTAGCCAAAATAATGAATCTGAAATATTTAAAAGTAGGTTGGCAAGGTTTAGCAGATACTGGGTAGATTGTTTCAATAGAGGGCATGTAAGTAGCGGACTAGGCTGTTTGCTACTTTCTGATTTTAAATAAATACTAAAGTGCTTTATTCATTTTTAAGATAAAGATAAACAGTACAGGGCTTAGAAATATCCATAGAGCCACAAAGCTGATACTGGAGCTAAACCGGGTCCGTAATAAAACCATTGCAACGAATAAGAAAATACCTGCTGCGAATTTAGTGTACGTAGGAAAATTCGCTAAAAAAGCGTACCGAGATTTTCGGGTTTTTAGAATCTGCTTTGCACTTACAGTATAAAAGGCAAAGCAGCTTAGCCAAAGCAGACCGATCACTGCAATCCATATCATGTTGATGATTCCTGTTGCGTAACTTTTAGTTTGGCGTGAATTTTATTGACCGCCTTTTGATGAATAGGGGTAATTTTCTGGTGTAACAATAGGGCGAGAAGTGCCAAGGGCCATAACATCAGGTCAATACGCAAAAAAGGCCAATAAGTCGCAAAAGAATCAACATATTACTGGGAAACTAAATAATAAATATCAATCAGGGGAAGGGCTTTGTTGCACAAAGGTTTGAAAGACAATGCTGCCCTAATTGAGCTAAATTCAAGTGACAACTTGGGTATTAGGGCGATCTAATTCTGTGAATTTATTTAAAACTGCTACACGTGCATGAATCTCATCCACCTGACTAGCAAAACTCCTTGCTGTTAATTTATCGCCTAATAATTTGATGCAATGCATTTTGGTTTCCACTAAACTTCGATGATGATAACCAGACCATTTTTTCCAAAGTGACCGACCTAGCCGTTTGACTGATTTTAATAATTCATTCCTCTCTAAAGATCTCAATTTCTTATGAAGCGCTTCCTGACAGGCCGATCACCTTGTACCTTAGGCAGTCATGAAATACCATGCCGCTGCAAGCAGCGGTGTAACGACGAGCGTGTCAGATAAGGAATACTCGGCTGCAATGTATAAGGGCAATCGTCTAGCGGCAACAAAGTGCGTTTTCGAAAAGCAACAATTGCCGCCTCATTTTCAGGCGATAACACGCTTGAGCGAGGATTCTTTGGCCCGGTTGTAAGATCATCTACTGAAGTAAGTTTCTTCCATTTTGCGACAGTCTTTTGATTGATGCCGTAACGCTTGGCTAGCGTTATTAAGCTCTCTTAACTATTTTGTATTGCTCGACGCACTGTCTGTGTCGTTGTGGCGCTGTTGTGTAGAACTTGTCCCATAGTGCTGCATCTTTCCATTTCTCTGAGAATATTACACCATTAAAATCTGGGACTAAACACCTAGCTAGAAAGTTCCACAGTTTAAAATTAAACGTCGATAAGCCAAGAAAAAGCACAAGCTTCCGATCATTCCGAGATAAAGCAATTTAGGCAAGACTAACTCTGTAGGTACACCCATCTGATTGAGTTGAATAAACATCTGCACAATTTGGGTGGAAGGCAGGATTTCGCCAACGACTTGCATCCAGATAGGCATTGCAGCATGCGGCCAGGCCGCACCAGATAAAAAGAACAGTGGAATGGAAGTGAATACAATCACATGACCCGCACGTTCCGGCAAATCCAGAAAACTGGCGAATAGGCAGGTCATGCCAATTATTGTATAGATAAAAACTGGAACAGCCAGTAGCATCCCGAACAGGTTGCCACCACGTGGATAATCAAATAGCCAGAAGCTAAAGCCGAATAAATAGAAACATCCCAGACAGCCAATAGTAAAGACCGCTAAACACATCCCAATCAATGCATTTGCGTTTAATTCTACTTTTCTTTCCCGATATACTAAAATTAGCATACTCAAACCCAAAAGAATGGTTTGGTGAATAATTAAAGGTGCAACCGCAGGAAAGACATAGCTGCCATAGCCGGACAGCGGATTAAATAAAGGAATTTGATGCACAGAAAGGGCAGGTGAAAAATCCGAGACCTTGCCAAAGCGTTCAGTATAATCTGCCAAAGTTTGCTCAACTGATGTAGCTAAGCCCAGACCAATTTGTTTGGTCACTAAAAAGTTGGCCGTGCTTAAATACAGTCCAATTCCGCCTGTTTCACCATGCCTTAAGCTTTGCGATAAATTGTCCGGTAGTAACAAGATACCATCGGCTTTTTGAGATTCCATCCATTGTTTGGCTTCGGCAAAATTTCCGGTAATCGCCTGAATTTCGACATTGGGGCTTTGTGCCACCTGACCAATAATGCGGGTACTCAAGCTACTTTGTTCTTCATCGACAATAATAATCGGTAAGGCTTCAGCCTGCTGTGCCTGATAAGCGGTTGGATAAAAAAAGCTGTAAAACAAGACAGATAGAATCAGCGTGGTAAAGATCGTGCCGTGACTGACGATATCTTTAAAGCTTTGTAGATAGTAAAACCAAAGGGATTTCATGGTGTTGCTCCTTTGGCGATTTTTTTAAGAAACAGATAAGCCAGCAGAGCGTAGACTAGGGCATAGATCAGCAGCATTAATCCAGCTTGCAGTGAAATATGCAATGGACTACCAATCACCCATTGTTCAGTTTGTAATTTGGCATAGGGCGTGAACGGAATAATATTGGACCAGAACTGGGTGAATAGGGGCGCATTATTTAAAGGTAAGGTCACACCGGCAAAACTTAAAGATGAACCACCATAGACCGCAATGATGCCAAAAGATTTACTTAAATCTTTGGTTGCTAGAACCACTGCACTGCTTAAAAATGCATAAGCGCTATATAGCAGAAATTGTGCCGATAGAATCAGAGCGAGCGAGCCGGCAACAAACCAGCCGCGAATTTCAATCAGCCAGAACATCCAGATCCAGGTCCATAGACTAAAAATAGCCACATAGATCAGGTTCTTAGACAGCAATGCCATCCAGATGGATGAGTTGCTAATCCAGCTTGTTAAGGTCTGCCGCTTCAGTTCCTGACCGACGGAAAATGCCACACAACAACACAACAGTAAATGCAGAATTGCCGGAATGACATAGAGTTCCAGATAGAATTCATAATTCAGTTGTGGATTATACAGCGGCGATATTTTGATATGCGGTGACGGTGCTTCGAGAGAAGGCAGCCGGTTGCCCAGATATTGCTGTCCGCTAAATTCAGCCAGTGCTTGCAGGGTACTGACCAGCATGGCAGAGGAAATGGTATTTCCGATACTAAAATAACTCTGATTAAAAGCAATACTGATGTCAGCATCCCGGGCACGAACCAGACGTTGCTCGGCACCGCTGGGAATATGGATATAACCCCAAATTTTATTTTGATTTAACAGGCGCTCAATTTCAGCTGTTTGTTCCGACACCGTAGCAATTTTAAGAGTATGATTCAGCGCCACATGCTGATAAATGCTTTGACTCAGCGCACTCTGGTCTTGATCAATAATCGCAATCGGTAAATGATCCGGTTTCCCTTGAGCAAACATGCTGCTGAATAAAATAATCACTAGTGCAGGTGCGAGCGTGACCAGACACAGATCCCATTTTTCGCGGAGCAGATAGCGCAGTTCGCGCCATATACCCGTCCACATTATCGGGTCTCTTTCAGTTTAAATAACACGCTCATCCCAACTTTCAGTTCAGGAATCGCTGGTGTGGGCACAAGATGCAGCTTAAAACTTCGCACATCATAACCGCCGGTTTGGCGTGTGGTCTTAATGGTGGCAAATTCACCTTCAGCACTGATCTGCTTGATTTTAAAAGTGGCGGTTTTATCTAGGGCGGGAATATAACCTTCAATACTGCTCAATTTCTGAAACGGGGCATATTGGTCTTCACGAATATTCAGGCTCACCCACATTTGATCTTCAATCAGGCTGACCACAGGGACTGCGGTGGCTACCAGCTCCGAGACTTTGCCATAGGTTTTAGACACCGTTCCGTTTACAGGTGCTACTAATTGGGTTTCTGCTTCTAAAGCATTGGCTTCATCCAGCGCAGCCTGGGCAATATCTACCTGTGCATCGGCGGAACTCTTTTGCTGCGAAGTGCTGCCACGTTTGGCACGTGCATATTGCTGATACGCCGCCTCTGTCATTTGCGCTGCTGATTGACTGGCTGCATACAATTCATCACGGCGCTGGCGTGAAATCACACCTTCCTTCAATAAATTTGCACCACGCTCATAAGAAACTTTGGCTAAATTTTGCTGTGCTTTCAGCGCTTGCCAGTTGGCATACAGACTGGCGATATTTTCTTCCTGCGAGCCGCGTTCAGCAGTCGATTGTAAGGCCAGCGCAGATTGTAAAGCCGCTGCGGCTTGCTGTTTTTTGGCCTGAATTTCCGGGCTGTTTAAGCGCACCAGTACATCGCCTTTTTTGACCCGCTGACCTTCTTCTACATAAATTTCTTCAATACGGCTTGGCACTTTGGTCGCCACCTGAACTGTTTCAGCTTCTACACGACCCTGCAATTCAAGCGGAGCCGGTTGGTAGCTTTTCCATAATCCAAAAGCGATGACTGCCAGCAGAACTGGAATCAGGGCGAGCAATAAATATTTTTTCTTTTTAGCGATTTCAGGAGCTTGTTGTTGCTCGGTCGAAGTCGTCGCGTTATTTTCTATTTCAGTTTTTGTTTCTACCTGTTGCGCAGGCGATTTTTCTGTATCGCTGGATGAAGCCGCTTCATTCACAGGATCATTGGGTTGTTGATCTTCGTTCATGTTCGGCTCCATTAGCGAATATAGTGAGTGTTGGTATGTTGGATGTAGTTCGGAAATTCTGCAATCGAGCCATGGCTTTGTAATAGTGTGGCCAGTGACATCACATATTTGTAAGCATTCAAGGCAGTTTCGGCTCGTAGTCCGCTCAGCATATTTTGTGCATCGATGACCTGTATGGCGGTACCCATATCTTCTTTAAAGGACAATTCTTGGATGCGTAAATTTTCCTGTGCGGCTTTCAAGTTTTGTGCCAGAAGCGCATCACTTTGCTGTGCACTAAGTGCTTCGCTATAAGATTTATAAATCAGATTTTCAATTTCCTGCTGGGTGCGTGCAGTGAGCAGTTCTGTGGCAGAGCGTTTGAGTTCAGCAGCCTGAATATTTTTGTTTTTATCGATCCCGGAAAACAGGTTATAGCGTGCGGCAACTCCGAAAATCCAGTTTTCATTTTGATCCAGACTATATTCACCAAAAGCAAAAATATTCGGTTTTTTAGCTGCTTGCTGGGCTTTCACATTGGCTTGGGCCAATTGGGTATCCAGCTGCATTTTTTGAATCAGCGCAGAGTTCTGACTAAAGGTTTTCAGCAGATGATTTAAAGCCTGTGGCTCAGTTTTATTGACAAATAAAGGCGTCGAAAGCTCAGTGATGCTACTTTCCTGAAGCAGATTATTGAGCTGGAACAGCGCAGCATTCAAATTGGCCTGCGTATTTTGCTGGCTGCGCTCGGCATTATTGCGTGCTACTTCAAATTGCATGCGCTGGCCTTTACTGATAAAACCTTGCTGTTCCATTTTTAAGGCATTGCGATAATGCTGCTGCATGGCATTCAGATTAAACAGCGTAGCTGCATGCAGTTGCTTTTGGAGCTGCACATTAAAATAACTTTGAATCAGTTCAAAACGCTGCGTATCTTGCTGCTGTTTGTTGCTGAGCTGACTACGACCGACCTGAATATTGGCAATTTCTTTGGCACTACGGGTGAGGCCTCCAGTATATATTGGCATAATCACGGAAACAGTGGGGCGAATCACCTGATCTTCAAGGATGACATTAGACGTATCCGGAATCAGACCAACTCCGCTATGAATAGTATTGTTAAGTCCATCACGCAGTGGATCGGTAATACCTGCAGGTAGATCCACGCCATTACTGGCCTCCCACTCATTAAGCCGGCCATTCACGCCTTGAGAGAGTGAATTCTCCAGATTATTTTTAAATTGCTTTAATGGAATATCGACTTCACTGTGAAAGGCATAGGCACGAACATTCAGGTCGACTCGTGGCAGACCTATACCTTTCACTGCTTCAGCTTCAAGTTTTGAAGCTTGTTCCAGACTTTGATAGGCTTGGCTGCTATAAGAATTTTGCAACAACTGACGTTCAGCGTCCTGAAAGCTGATGCTCTGTGCATGAGCAAAGCTGCCATACATCATCGATGCAAGCAGATTTAAACCCCAGACAAACTGTCTTTTATTTTTCTTTAAGTTCATAAAGTCGCTAAACTGATTTAAAGCCGGTAATGTTATCCGGCTAGTATAAATCAAAGGTTCGTAGATAGAACTAGTGTAAAGTTATAGTATTGTTTCTTGTACATTTGTCTATAAAAAAGGAAGCTTATACATCCTTAATTAACCCGAATCGCGGATAAGAAATTGACTTGAAAAATAAGAGGACTAGAGCCATCAGTTGAGTTACCACACCAAACTCACAACTCTAGTTCTGATGTTCAATAGTACCGAATTATTCTGCGTAATTGATGATTTTTCTTAAATTTGAATCAACTTATTGAGAGTTTCTCAAACAAAACCGTGGTTCCTTAAGAATCAGAACTGCTCAATTTACAATTTCAGAAATCTGCTTTATTGCCATTTGGTACAAATGCTCTCATTTCAATAATTTCAAAGCCTTTTTTTACCTGGTTAAAAGAAGGTAAAAGCCATTTATTTAAGTACTTGCCTTGCTATCAAAGGATGATTCATCTAATCAATATGCATGAATTAGCTCTACACGCTTTACATGTGACACTGATGAAAGGCCAAGGTACACAATATTTATGGATTGATTCAACAACTCTGCCAGTTTGTAAAACTCTAAGTATTCAGCATCATAAATCATTAGTCCAAATTGCATCACGTGGTAGAAGCTCAATGGGCTGATTTTATGGCTGTAAATTACATATTGCGATGAATCAATTTGGTGAAATTGCCTGTTCTGCTTTATCGAATGGACATGTTGCTGACATAAAAATGGTTGAGCAATTGGTTGCTGGTGTAGAAGTAAAACTTTACGGGGATCTAGGTTACATCAGCCAAGAATTAAAAACTAGATTGAAATATCAAGTTATTGATTTAATTATTTATCATCGAAAGAATATGCAGGCTATTCAACTTTGTGCATCAGATGAATATCACCTAAGACAACACAATAAGATAGAAACATTATTCAGTTTATTGAAGGGGCAATACAATTTAGTAACGAGTAAAGCACGTAGTCTTCATGGGTTTCTGAGTGGAATTTACGCCTCACTATGTGCATATCAACTCACTCATCAAAATAAGCCAACAATTCAAATTAAGGAATCATCGGCTTAAGCAGGATTCGAGTTAAATAAGCTTTCAAAATAGCTTGATAAACTAAAGCTATTTTAAGCAGGCAATGAATATGAAAGAAAACGCTAAAGAAAAATAAAAAAAACAGCGTATGATTTACTTAATGGAATTTTAGATGATGCAGACAAGATGATCCGTAATGATTGGTCACGTGCCGAAATACAAGAAATTTATGACTTGCCTTTAATGGATTTACTGTTTCAGGCACAGCAAATTCATCGCCAAAACTTTGAACCGAATACTGTTCAGGTCAGTACTCTGCTTTCAATTAAAACGGGCCGTTGTCCGGAAGATTGTAAATACTGTTCGCAATCTGCACATTATGATACTGATCTGGAAATTGAAAAACGCGTAGAAGTACAAAAGGCGATTGCTGAAGCCAAACAGGCCAAAGCTTCCGGTTCGACCCGTTTTTGCATGGGCGCAGCATGGCGTAACCCGCATGAACGCGATATGCCGTATGTGCTGGAATTGGTGCAGGAAGTCAAGAAATTGGGCATGGAAGCCTGTATGACCCTAGGGATGCTGAATGCCTCACAAGCGGAACGTCTGAAAGATGCAGGGCTAGATTATTACAACCACAACCTTGATACCTCACGTGAATATTATGCCAATGTCATCAGTACACGTAGCTTTGATGACCGCTTAAATACGCTTGATCATGTGCGTAATGCCGGAATTAATGTCTGTAGTGGCGGTATTGTCGGCTTGGGCGAAGGCGTACAAGACCGAGTCGGTTTGTTATTTGAACTAGCGACTATGCCGATTCACCCGGGTTCGGTGCCCATAAATATGCTGGTTCCTATTGAAGGTACACCACTGGCCGATGTTGAAAAACTGGATGTGATTGACTGGATTCGTACTATTGCGGTAGCACGGATTATTATGCCGAAGAGTTATATCCGCTTGTCGGCAGGTCGTGAATCTCTCTCTGACTCTGATCAGGCACTGGCATTTATGGCTGGAGCTAACTCATTATTTTCAGGTGATAAATTGCTTACTGCCCCGAACAGTGGTGAAGGTAAAGACAAAGCCTTGTTTGCTAAATTAGGCTTAAAAGCTGAAGCTGCCAAGAAAACAGCTAAAGAATTGGCTGTAGATGCGATGCAACCTGCTTAATTAATCGTGTAACAAACAGGGATCATTTCAACTTGAATTGGTCCCTTTTTATTGGAGCAGACAAAATGAAGATACTGATGATTACGGGTTGGGGGCTAGGAACAGCGGTCTTAACCCCGTTTGTAGAACAGTTAAGGCAGCAGTATCAAGTTGAAGTATGGGATATTTTTGATCCTAACGTGGAAAGTATTTTGGCCGAAAAAGTTAGGCAGGCGAGTTCTTTTGATGTCTTGATGGGATGGTCTTTGGGTGGACAGTTGGCACTTTTGCTGGCTAATGAAATCCAGCAACAATTGAAAATTGCCAAGCCAGTGATTTGCTGTATGTCAAATCCCTGTTTCGTGGCCAACGAAGCATGGCCACAGGCAATGCCAGTTGAACAATATACACAATTTAAATCCTCCATACTGGCTGATCCAAAACGCGGGATGCAGCGCTTCTGTACCTTGGTCACTTTAGCTGGCACAGCAGCGCGTGAACGTGCAAAATTATTGCACCAACAGTTAAATAGTATTGATTTAAACTATCAGGTTAAGCATCTTTATCTATTGCAGCAATTAAATCTAGTGGATATCTTAAAAAATCATTCAGTCAAGATGCTATTTATATTTTCCGAGAATGATATGTTGGTTCCTTACAAAGTTAGTCAAGAATCCGTGTTTTTAACAACCCAAAATCTGAATTTGGTAAAAATACAGGGCACGCACGATGCCATCCTTTTTGATGCCCAGTTACTCGTTGAGCCAATTTTAAAATTTTTAGCCGATCTGGCTTAAGCAAAAAGAGATTATTAGCTCTTGACGTTTCATTTTCAGATTTAACGCGCTAAGATCAGTTTTAGTTTTAATATCAGTTTTAGTTTTAATAATTGGGGTAAATTCTGTGCAGGACGCTTTTGATCAACAGCATATTTGGCATCCTTTAATTATAAAGTTCCTCTAAAATTAACATAATACAGATTGTACGAAGCCCTGACTGTAAGCCCAAAGTAGAAAT
>NZ_DDLD01000043.1:0-7068 GCF_002339435.1 Acinetobacter sp. UBA2581
ATTTCTACTTTGGAATAACAAAAAAAACCTGGGCACCAACCCAGGTCTAAAATTTAAAAAACAGATAAATATCAGTGCAATAAACTCATTTTTCTAATTTCGCATAACGTGTGTTATGTTAATTTTAAGTATTCTAAAGAAAACACAATTATGCCTTCAATATTTGATTTAAAAAGTTAAACCAATTTTGAGAACTGATTTTCTCGATCAGCGCTTCAGAAAAACCACGTTGCTGCATACGTTCAAGTAGGTAAGGCATATATGTCACATCACCCAACTCCAATGGCAGCAAACAACCGTCAAAATCTGAACCAAACCCAACATGATCTTCTCCCAAATGTTCAAGTAAATAACTGAGATGATCGATAATGGTGTCAATTGAGGTGTTCGGATCACGCTGTCCATCGCTTCTTAAAAAAGCCACATCAAAATTAATACCGACCATGCCATGACTTCGTTGAATGGCTTGTAATTGCGAATCTGTGAGATTTCGCGCTTGAGCACACAAGGCATGCACGTTGGAATGGGTAGCGACAATCGGCTGATTAAAGCCTTTAAGGATATCCGCAGTATCCCAAAAAGCGCGCTCATTCATATGAGAGACATCAATGATCATGCCTTTGTTTTCACAGATGCGTACTAATTCTTTGCCTTGTTCCGTTAAACCTGATCCAGTGTCTGGCGAATGCGGGAAAGATGCATTCAGACCATCCCCAAACCGACTTTTCCGATTCCAAAGTGGCCCGATACTCCGTAAACCTTTTTCATAAAAAGTATCCAAAAGTTTAGGTTCGCATTCTAAAACCTCGGCACCTTCTAAATGCAGCACAATCGCCAATTGCTGATGCTGAAAACAGGTCTTCACTTGTTCTAAAGATGTGCAAATCTGAATTTTGCCTTCAGAACGTAATTGCAACTGCTGAGCCATTTCCAACTGAGCAGTGCAAATCTCAATGATCTGTTCTTCACTAAAATCCGTTGCAGTGCGATCTTTAATTTTTTCCGGATAATGCTTTTGCAAATACCCGTAAGGGGGGAGAAAAATTGAAAATAATCCTCCCATCCATTGTGCTTCCTGACAACGTTTGAAATCTAAATGTCCAGGCAACGTACCATGAAGGAATTCATGCACTGGATCTTTGGCAGAACTGAGCCATAGACTGGTCAATAGGTCATTATGTCCATCAAAGATCATGTCTTCAAGTGTCCTGATTAGTCGCTCACGGTACGTGTTGGAATCAATTGTTTTTGACTGAGTTGTCTAGAATTTTTAGGATTTCTAAACACCAGTTGATCAAAAGGAATCGGGGTTTCACTTTCGATTCGAGCATTTAAAATCTTATAATGATCAGGTGATTTACCACAAACAGGATCAGCATTTTTAGCATCACCCGTCATCATAAATGCCTGACAACGACAACCGCCATAATCTCGATCTTTATCTGAGCAGCTTTGGCACATGTCTGGCATCCAGTCATCACCACGGAATTCATTAAAGCTCAGTGAGTCATACCAAATCTCGGAAAGTTGACTCTCTTTAACATTTGGGAATTGAATGGGGAGCTGACGTGCCGCATGACAAGGTAGGGCAGTCCCATCTGGAGAGACTGTTAAAAAGATTTTACCCCATCCGTCCATGCAGGCTTTTGGACGTTCTTCATAATAATCCGGGACCACAAAAATCAATTTACACTTGATATTTTGTTCCTGAATTTTTTGACGATATTCATTAGTAATGCGTTCAGCACGAACCAATTGTTCTTTGGTCGGTAATAAGCCTTGACGGTTCTCATAGGCCCAACCATAAAATTGGCAAATCGCCAATTCAACGGTATCCGCTTCCAACTCCAAACAGAGCTCAATGATTTGATCAATTTGATCAATATTATGCCGATGAATAACGAAATTCAGCACCATAGGATAACCGTACTGTTTCACCAGACGTGACATATCATACTTTTGCTGAAATGCATGTTTAGAGCCAGCAAGGGCATTATTCACGACGGGATCACTGGCTTGAAAGCTGATTTGAATATGTTGCAAACCTGCTTGTTTTAACCCTGCAATCCGTGCTTCGTTTAAGCCCATACCTGAGGTAATCAAATTGGTATAGAAACCTTTTTGATGTGCATACGCCACCAATTCTTCAAGATCTTGACGAACTAAAGGTTCACCCCCTGAGAAACCCAGTTGAACGGCTCCCATTTGGCGTGCTTGGTCAAAAACATTAAACCATTCCTGTGTGCTCAACTCTTGATTATGCAAAGCATAATCAAGAGGATTAGAACAATAAGGACATTGTAAAGGGCAACGATAAGTCAATTCAGCCAATAACCACAGTGGCAGCCCTACAGTTGCTTTCATGCTAAATCAATCCAATGTTCACGTTGAGCAACCAACATATATTCAATAATGTCCTGTTTGATTTCAGGGATATCACCAAATTTTGCGGTGACTTTTTGAATAATATCAGCAATCGTGGTTTGTCCATCGATATACTGACCAATTTCACTCGCGCTTTCATTCAATTTGATCATACCTTCAGGGTACAGGAGAACATACGCATTTTGAGCCGGTTCAAACTGAAAACGATAACCTTGACGCCATGTTGGAATAATCGATAAATCTAATTCAGGTAAACTCATTTGAATAATCCCTTATGCCAAACATGATCAGCGGTGACACTATGATAAGGCGCTTGGTTATGCACATAGGCCAAAGTCAAAGCATCTAAAATGGTCCAAAGAATGTCCAATTTAAATTGTAAGATTTCGAGCATACGCTCTTGTTCTTCAACCGTTTTAAACGAATTTAAGGTGATGGTCAGACCATGTTCTACATCGCGGCGTGCTTGACTTAGACGAGAACGGAAGTAGGTATAGCCCTGTTCTTGAATCCAAGGATAATGTTTCGGCCAAGACTCTAAACGAGATTGATGAATTTGTGGTGCGAATAATTCAGTTAAGGAACTACTTGCTGCTTCACGCCAAGTGGTACGACGCGCAAAATTAACATAAGCATCTACGGCAAAACGTACACCAGGCAATACCAATTCTTCAGAAACCACCTGTTCGCGGGTTAATCCCACTGCTTCTGCCAAGCTTAACCACGCTTCACGACCACCGCCATCAGGATAAATACCATCTTGATCGATCATGCGTTGAATCCACTCTTGACGCACACGTTGATCAGGACAATTGGCCATAATGGCCGCATCTTTCAGTGGGATATTAATTTGGTAATAGTAACGGTTTGCCACCCAAGCCTGAATTTGCTTTTGTGTCGCTTTCCCTTCATGCATCATAATGTGAAAAGGGTGGTAAATATGATAATACTGACCTTTGGCAAGAATCGCTTCTTTAAACGCTTCTGGACTTAAGGCTTCTGTAATCTGTTGCATCATGTCACCTTATAAATCGATCTGCATACCATCGAAAGCCACTTCAACCCCGTGCGCTTTTAATTCTGCAGCTTGTTGAGACTGTTCATTTAAGATCGGATTGGTGTTATTGATATGAATCAGCACATTACGCGTATTTTCGAGTTGATCTAAATAAGATAGAGACCCCCCCTCACCACTAATGTGTAAATGACCCATTTCTTGACCCGTTTTTTTACCAACACCGTATTCTTGCATTTCAGTATCAGTCCACAAGGTGCCATCAATCATGACGCAATCTGAAGCTTGCATGATTTGCATCACTTGATCATCAATTTTGCCTAAACCCGGTGCATAGAAGAGCTGCTTATGGGTTTTTAGATCTTTCACAATCAGTGCAATATTATCGCCATCATGTGGATCGTGACGGTGGGGAGAATAAGGTGGCGCAGCACTTCGAATGATTAAAGGCGTGAACTCTAAATGTTCAAATCCTTCAATTTTAAAAGAAGATTTTGGATCAATTTGACGATATTCAAATCCACCATTCCAATGTTTTAACATATTAAAAATCGGGAATCCTGTAGTCAAATCTTGATGCACCATGTCCGTACACCACACTTTAATCGGGCAGCCTTCACGAAGCGTTAATAGACCTGTGGTATGGTCAAGTTGACTGTCCATCAACACCACATTGGTGATGCCTGTATCACGTAATTTGCGTGCAGGTTGTGCCGCTTTAAAATCAAAAAGCTGCTGACGAATATCAGGAGACGCATTGCATAGAATCCAATCGATACCATTTTCAGAAATAGCGATTGAAGACTGGGTGCGTGCTTTAGCTTGAATCGTGCCTTGACGAAGACCATGACAATTGTGGCAATTGCAGTTCCATTGTGGGAAACCACCGCCCGCTGCTGAACCTAAAACATGAATATACATAGATCACTCTTTCCAAAAAATAAAAGCCCTAGTCGTCTAGGGCTTTTATTTGATTTAAGTCTCTTAAACCTTAGCGTGCTTCGAAATACATTGTGATTTCAAAACCAATGCGGATATCTTGAAAAGCTGGTTTAGTCCATTGCATGGGAGTGCTCCAAAAGGATCTTAATAAAGTTAAGATGAATAAAGAAAATTGTCAGATGTATTATATTCCTAGTCAATTAAGATATATACCTTATTTAAGAAACTACTATAATTTTAAGTAGGATGTAACATATGAATCGTTTATAAACTAGCTTTAAAGCTTTTATTACCTCATTTAAATAGTGGAAATTTCATTTAACATAATAGAGCTTATACGAAACGCAAAATAAATAGTGTTAAATTTCAAAAAGTTATGCTATAAGAAATCGGGGACGCAAACCCGAAAAGCCGACTTGGAAACAAGTAGGCTTTTTTTTAGGCGGTTTTGATAGTTCTTGCCAATCAATTTGTTTGAAAAGTAGTCAATTTTGCGATTTTGTAAATTTTATCAATACTTCAACCTTCAAAATTATCCCCATTTCTTGTGGATAAAACTTAGGCTGTTTTGTACGCCCTGGCGCACATGAAACTCGTCCCTTTGCTGCTATGTGGCATACTGGAATTTTTCTATGATGAACTCATCGGGAACAGGAAGTTTCATAACATAAAACAATAATTATAAGTTATTCGATAGGGATCAGAGGATAGTGAAAGTACATGAGAAAACATGAAAACCCCCGGCAGGATGCCGGGGGTTTTTATTATCTAAACTTTTTAAATTAGGGTTGGATGGGCATCCAGAATGCGAATCAGAGTCGCTGCAGGACCAGTCGGATAGCGACGGCCTTGTTCCCAGTTTTGTAGGGTTCTCGCGCTGATATGCAAACGTGCAGCAAATTCTGCCTGGGTTAAGCCAGTTTTCTCACGTACTTCTTTAATATCCGGCAATTCAAGTTCTGTGACTCGAACTGCCTTTATCTCATTACGTTTGATAGCACCAGCTTCTTTGATTGAAGCAACCAGGTCATCAAATAAGTTGTTATCCATGAAATTGCTCCTTAACTAATTGACGCAGGGTCGAGGTCTCTTTGTCTGTCAGATTATCTTTCACAGACTTTGAATAAGCGACTAGGAAAAAGATCTGATCATCTTCTGTGACCCAATAGTAGATCACACGGATACTGCCACTTTTACCCTTGTTACCTTGAGCACAGCGTACTTTACGGATTCCACCCCCATTCTTGATTAAGTCACCTTATCAGGCTGTACCAAGAGATCTTGCTGGAGCCGACGATATTCTTCATCACTCACCAGCTCTTTAATTTGTTTGGTAAAAATACTGGTTTCAATGAATAGTATAAGTTTAAATACGTCAATGGCGTATAAGAATTTTAGCAGTTTTGAAATAAAAAAACGAGAGCTTTAGACTCTCTGTAAGTCCAAAAAAGTAGCCCCATATCCATATTGGATAGGAGCTGTGTGGAAAAACATATAGTGAATTTTATAAGCAAAACGACACCCTCTAATTCTTGTTCTAGTTCTTTTTATAACTAAGAATTAGAGGGTTAATTTTTTGCCTCTGGAGTTTTATACTTATTGTTATAAGATTGATTAAAACACTTATTGATTAAATAATCACCACAAAAAACCTAGAATCTGATCAATGACTTATTTATTAGAGTGATTAATATCACACAATTAATTAAACTTAAAAATCACTATAATGAACTTATTTTTATTAATCATTTGAATAATCATTAATTCTTTAAGATAGATTGGCATAACACTTATAAATTTAATTTTTTATAAAATTACTAGCAATTTCTATAACTTATAGATTATTAATTCTGTGCTATCTATTATTTTTAGAAATAAATGTCCCTAACATAATCATGGAGGTACTAACTCCCCCTATTACTAAACTCATGAGTATTATTTCTATACTTAATATCTCTGTCCAATGGCTATGGTCACTCCACGGAATATATATGCCATGTCCAAATAAAAAATTTATAGTGCATAAAATAAGGAAGCTAATGAGAGTGGATATTATCAAGGTAACTATAAGATTTTTCCAAACTTTGCGTCCTACACACAGTACGAAAAATGTTAGGCATAACATTATGGTTATTGAGATTATTAAAATAATATTCCAATATTTCATTTTTATTACTCATAAGTTTTTTTATTAAACTTAATAAAATCCTATAGTTAATTTTTCTATATTTTTTAATATAAAATTATACTCATTATTAAGCAATATCATTATGTTCCATCATTATTACTATAATTCATAAAAAATGAGTTCTTTTCTAAATGATATCTTTAGGCTAGGTAAAAATAAAAAACCACACTTAAAAGTGTGGTCAATTTGGAGAACGTCTCAGGTCTAAAAAGAAAAAATAGTTAATTTTCCTCTTCACAGAAATTAGTAGAGTAATGCTTTCCTGATCTTTTTATCTGTCTTATACTGCGATAAAGCATATACAGCCCAGATTGCGGCCGGAAGCCATCCTAGAATAGTAATCTGAAGAAATAAACACATCATTCCTGCAAATGGACGACCTATCGTAAAAAACAGCAGCCAGGGAAAAATTAAAGCAACCAAAAGTCTCATATTACGGTCCTACTGATACGTTATTTCAGGTGAATTAATTTTCATTGAAGGGGTCAATTAAACAATTTTCGATCACGTTCTTCTGTTATAGGACTTACGCATTGAC
>NZ_DDLD01000123.1:0-17886 GCF_002339435.1 Acinetobacter sp. UBA2581
TAGTGCGTAAGTCCTATAAAATACAAGAAGCTAAAGAATTACTTATAAATTATGTTGATGAAAGAATGATCGATTGGATTCTTAAAAAATCTAACACACGTAAGCATTTTATCGATCGACTTGATTTACTCAAATTACTAAAAGTGGACTATTTAGAGGAACGTTATCATTCATGTATACCTCTTTTACTTGCTCTTATTGATGGTTTGGCAAATGATATTTCAAAACATGTTAGTTTTTTTGCTGAGCAATCAGATTTGGAACTCTATGACAGTATAACTTCTCATGAAACAGGATTACCTTTTCTAAAGTTAATCATGAATACATCTAGAACAAAAACTACAACAGAGGAAATACTTATACCTTTTCGTAATGGCATTCTACATGGCAGAGATCTAAATTTTGCAAATAAAGAAGTCGCATCAAAATGTTGGTGGCTTTTAGACTGTTTAATTGATTGGGCTGATGAAAAATCCCTACAAAAACAACCTTCAAAACAAGAAAATCTAAAAGAAACTCTAAAGAGATATCAAGAAACTCAAGAATACTTTAAACGTATAAATAAGTGGGAAAAACGTCCTATTCTTTTTGAAAACTTAGGGAAATCCCAAATTTTAGAATCACTAGATCAAAACTCTCCTGAATACACTTTAGTTATCTTTCTATCAGCTTGGAAAGCAAAACAATGGGGGAAAATGACACCCCTATTGTTAAATAATATTGGGAAACCTACAGGTAAAGCCACAGGTGAAGTCAAAAAGGATTATCAAAATATTCAATTATTAAATTACCAACTGAAAAGTTCTGAAGATCAAACTCCAGCCATTACAAGAATTTTAGTAAATCTTGAATACATTAAAGATGATAAAAACTATAAAGAGGATATCAGTATAAGCATGAATTATGCAGATACAGAAAAAGGCTTACCTGAACTAAGAGGTGAACCAAATGGTAATTGGTATATTCTACAGCTATCTTTAAGGGATATTTTATTCTAAAAATATCACCAACAGAACACCTGTACTCAACAAAGGAGATAGAAATAATTTTTTAAAAATCATTATGGTAAATTAAAAAACTAAACCTCAGCCACAACATTGCGTCCTTTCGCTTTAGCCTTAAATAGTGCCTCATCGGCTTGCTCCAACAAAGCAATCCATGACTCTGCGCCAATCGCCACCCCAATACTCACCGATACATGAATATCTTCATCAGCTGAGGTCAGAATAGAATGCTCAGCGACTTCAGTCCGGATTTTATTCGCTAGCATGAAAGCATGCTGCATCTCGATATTTTCAATCAGGACCAGAAACTCATCACCGCCATAACGAACCAGCAGATCCGAAGCACGGACATTGGCTTTTAAGCGTTCTGCAACCAGTTGAATAACCTGATCACCAATAATATGCCCATATTGATCATTGACCTGTTTGAAGTGATCAATGTCGATAATCATCAGGCAGGTTCGCTTAAATTGGGTCGGATGCACTTCCATAAAACGGATATATTCATCGAGCGCAAAACGGTTAGCCAGTCCGGTCAAGGAATCGGAATGGGCAATATTTTTCAGTCGAAATTCTAATGCTTCACGCTCTTGCAGCATGTGCTGCAGTTTTTGAATTGCTGTAAATAAGGATTCAGTAGGCCGGTCTATTTTTAGTTTTGATTAGGCTTGTTTACGTTCAGACCCAGTGGACAAATCAAATAAAATTTTACGTGCGCGAATTAAAGGAATAAAGATGCGTTTACGCGCAAAAATCATGGTCAAAATTGCCGTGATCAGTGAAATTCCAGATAAAGCCACCGTCCAGATCAAATGATTCAGACCATGCCGCATTTCTTTAATAGCCACATCTTTGGTGTATTGCAGTAAATAGTTTTGCAAATCAATCACTGTTGTAAATTTATCTACAATGGCTTCAGTCAGCTGTGTTCCAGTTAAATAATAAGGACGCTGCTGCCGACTATCTTCAATCAGTCACTCCACAATCGGTAAACCTTGCTGAATAAATTCAGTGCCGACCCGTTGATGTAAACGAATAAACTCATCAGTTTTGTCCTGAACAGGCTGTAGCGTTTCAATAATATCCCAGAGATAACGTACCTGATGCTGGACCTGCAAGGAACGGGTAATGTTTTGCTCTGGAATCTGGGTTCCAAATGTCACATGTGCCATGACATTTGACGCTACCCGACCCGATTGATCCCTGAGATCAGATAAAAACAGGATTTCACTCATGTAATTATCCAAACGGGCAGATGGAGTAGCAGAGGCAATCACTACTCCTTTCAGGATTTTACGACTGCTATCCCAGGCACTAAACATGGCGAGAATGGCCTGATCCATTTCCTGTGCAGTACGTTCCGGGCGAGGTATTTGAGTATAGAGATCGACCTGCTTACGCCCATATTGCAGACTAGGCTTTAACTCAGATAAAAGTTGCTGGCTTAGGTGATTAAAACCAACCTGATCAAGTGCCTGAGCTGTAATCTGCATCTGTTGATCGACTTCCTGACGGTAATCGCTTAACTCCTGCTGATGTTTGGCGAATTCCTCAACCGAACTGGACATAACTTTATTGGCGGGTGCCCGTTCCCGGGATATCTTATTGGCAAGATCGGTGACCTGTTGTAAAGCATCAAGCTGCTGATAGGTTTGTTTTGATTTTAAATAATGTTGAGTACTATCAATAATTAAGGGAATACAAATACACAATAAACATAAAATAATGATCGACATAGACCAGTACAGATATTTGCTGATTTTCTCAGAGCGCAAAGTATTCATCTTGATTTTTAGTCCTTCACATGAATCAAGGACTCCCCATTTAATAGTAGATAGATTATACAAATAAACGCCTACTCATCATCAATATTTCTTCCCAATTGCTTTGATTTTCATAAGGTTTTTCTTATGTTCTTAAAGGTTTTAGCTCTTTATATTTTCAGGATTTTTCATCTGTTATCACTAAAATATAAATAGGAATGAAAATTTCATAATTTAAAATATAAGAAAATTAAAAAACTCGCTTTCTGAACTATTTACACGTGCAACAATTAGGTGCATAATGCACTGCATTAGGGCGAGTTAAATTATTCCTCAGCAGATTTTTTGATTTACCCGCAAATTTTGGCGAAAAAACCTCAATTTTATATAGAAATTGAGGTTTTTTTTTGCAACTTTATAGAACGAAGCAATTTTTAAATTGAAATAATGCACCATTAAGGTGCACTTAAGAATCATCTTTGACGGCTTTCTATACTAGTTTTTCTAATCTTCTTTTATGAAGTAATCCGTAGACTGATGCTTCTAAAAAATTCAGGCAAAAAAAAAGCCCAACCTTGGGGAAAGCTGGGCCGATAAAAACAAAAATATGTGGAGAATCAGTCAAATTATCATGTAACAACATGAACTCTAACCTGATTTTTTTATTATCAGTCAATTTGGTAACAATGTAAAGCACATTAATTTACTAGGATTTATGACATATCACAATTTATAGACAAAACAGTGAAATACATCACATTATAACCCTGATTTTGTCGCTAAACCGATCAATTCTTTCATAAATTTGTTTTATATTATAGTTTTTACGCCTTTCTTAAATTCAGTGTAATAAACATGATTATTTTCATGATAAATAAATTGGTTTTTTGAATTAAAATCCATTATTCAACTTAATTAAACAATCAAAAAATCCTTTATTAATTCATTTTCCTGATTAGATCTAACAATTTATTTTGTATACAACATTGTTATTTAAGCTTTTTTCTAAAATAACTAAATTTTCTAATTAAAAGACTATTAAACAAAATCAATACAATGATTTTGCACAAAAAAATAGCGATTTCAAATCAGATTGACTTAATAAATTGTTACAATACAATACGTTTCTGTTGT
This sequence comes from Acinetobacter sp. UBA2581, assembly GCF_002339435.1. NCBI lineage: Bacteria > Pseudomonadati > Pseudomonadota > Gammaproteobacteria > Moraxellales > Moraxellaceae > Acinetobacter > Acinetobacter sp. UBA2581. The sequence goes on from NZ_DDLD01000123.1 coordinate 3,902, forward strand.
ACATCTTTTGTAACAAAATGGTAAATATCATGAAAAAACTCGGTTTAGCCACTGCTTTATTATTAGCCATGACCGGTGCTCAAGCATATCAATTTGAAGTTCAAGGTCAGTCAGAGTACATCGACAACACTGTGAATGACAAAGATTTCACTGGTGCTGTTCAAGGTACTTACTACTTCAAAGATGTAGACGCTTCTAAAGGTCCTTTAGCTGAAGCAGCTTTCATCAACCAGGCATCTAATGTTTCTGCTGCTTATACATACGGCGAAAACGGACAAGAATTTGGTGATCGTACTGTACACCATACTTTTGGTGCAAAAGGTGAAGCTTACATCCCAACTAAAGTTGTTCCTGCTTATGCAAGCGCTTCTTATAGCCATACTATCACTGATAGCAAAGCTGGTAACCCAGATGACAATGGCGACCGTTATGCATTAGAAGTAGGTGTACTTCCTATTCCTAACTTCCTGGTAGCTGTAGGTTACACAAGCGTTGCAGACCAAACTTCTTATGACGCTTTCAACATGTTCACCAATGGCGTTGCTAAAGCTGCTATTGAGTCTCAAACAATCGCTGAAGACCAAGATGCAATCACTGCTCGTACTAAATATGTAGGCGCAATTGACGGTACTAACATGTCACTTGGCTTCGAAAGCGGCTTGGTTTATGGTGAAGATACTGCTTACAACCTAGGTACTACTTTGTACATCAACCCTAAATTAAGCGTTGGTGCATCTTATATGGAATCTAGCTACGCTAACTCTCCAGACAAAGCTTGGGGCGCAAACGTAAACTACTTCATCACTCCAGCAGTTGCTGTAGGTGCTAGTTATGTGAACTCAAACTACGAAGCAAATCTTGCTCAAAATGCTGTAGTTCGTGATACACAAACTGTAGGCTTAAATGCTAAATTCCGTTTCTAATTTCTGATTAGTCACTGAATAAAAAAAAGGACGCATCAGCGTCCTTTTTTATTGAATCAAATATTTATTCCGGAGAGCGGACCAGACTTAAAAAATGTAAATGGCGTTCATATTGGTCAATAATGTCCTGGATTAAATCTTCCTGAGTCCATTCCATCACATCATAATTTTGCCCCCCTTCCCTTAAAAAGACTTCTGCCTGATAAGATTGCGGAGAATCTGCATCCGGCATAAAGCTCGGTGCTAAAGTCTGGGTAGCAATGACCTGATAAATAAAGTTCATTTCATTCTGATGATCGACACGTAACTCGATCCCATCTTCCAGTTTAAAGATTTTCACCTGGATGTGACGACGTTTCAGTTCAGCCTGAAAACTATTAAAGGCTTTACTGACCATCGTATCAATATAATCACGTACTTCATTATGCGTATGCGGATAATGCATAATTAAACCGAGTCGCTGTTGCCAGCTACGCGGGTTCTGAATGGCCCGCGGGGTAATACGTGCAGCTTGTAGCGCATGCATTTTCGTTACATCCAGATGCAGGGCCTTAATCAGTCCCCAGCAAATCAGCAGCATAATAAATGTAAACGGCAAGGCACTCATAATCGTAGCCGACTGCAGGGCTTCCAGCCCACCTGCCAGTAACAGAATGATGGCCAATAAAGCCATTAATACGGTCCAGAACAGACGCTGCCAGGTCGGTGAATTCTCAGTTTTCGCCGTGAGATAATCCGTGACTAATGATCCTGAATCTGCTGAAGTGACAAAGAACAGGATGACCAATACCGTAGCAATAATACTGGTGACTGAATTAAATGGCAGATTGCCTAAAAATTCGAACAATGCTACAGAGGAGTCACGTTGTACTGCTTCAAGCAGATTGGTATTGGCTTCATGCATGATACTGAATAATGCTGCATTGCCCATAAAGCCCATCCAGATCAGGGTAAATCCGGTAGGAATCAGTAGAACCCCAACAATGAACTCACGGATACTGCGGCCTTCGGATACTCGGGCAATAAACATCCCGACAAATGGCGACCAGGAAATCCACCAGGCCCAATACATAATGGTCCAGCCACCAATCCAGCCATTAGGCTGATAGGCATACAGATTAAAGGTCATACTGAACAGGTTTGCAACATACTGGCCAGAGTTTTGAATGGTGGTCTGCAGAAGATAGATGCTTGGACCGGTAACAAAAACAAAGATGAGTAGCAGTAAGGCAAGCAGCAGATTCAGTTCAGCCAGGCGTTTGATGCCCTTATCCAAACCAAAAAACACGGACATTGATGCCATTACAGTGACGGCAATAATCAAAATAACCTGAGTACTGGGTGTCTGCTCAACTCCAAACAGATAATTCAGTCCGGAGTTAATCTGGGTCACCCCAAAACCTAAAGTTGTCGCAACCCCAAATACTGTCCCTAAGGTGGCAAAAGTATCTACCCCGTCTCCGATCGGGCCATGAATCCGGTTACCGATCAATGGATATAAGGCAGAGCGAACTTTTAAAGGCAGGTTATGTCGATACGCAAAATAGGCCAATGACAGACCTACAATGGTGTAAATCGCCCAGGCATGCAGGCCCCAGTGGAAGAAGGTCACGCGAATAGCCTGCTGTGCGGCCAGTACAGTTTCCGGGTCACCAGCAGGCGGTGTGACATAGTGCATAACCGGTTCGGCAACACCGAAAAACATCAGGCCGATCCCCATGCCTGCGGTAAACAGCATGGCAAACCAGGATGCCTGGCTATATTTTGGCTGACTATGGTCGGGCCCGAGTTTGATTTTCCCCATATCAGACAGGGCAATATAAATCAGGACAATCAGGAAGATCGCCACGGAGAGGACATAAAACCAGCTAAATGAAGTGGTAATCCACGCATTCATTTGCTTGGTCAACAGGTCGAATGAATCAGGTGCCAGTATTACCAGTCCCAAAAAAATGGCGATAATCACCACTGTACTAATAAAGACATTCGGATTGATATTGGCAAACCAAGATGAAGGTTTGGAAGGCATAGATCCCCCATTTTTTTAATAGATTGAATGCCGGGAGGCTTGAATCATTATTGATAAGTAAAAACATTCTGATCGAGAGAATTACGATCAAAGATACGTTTTGGACCTTAAGATTTTAAAATATTCAGGAAAATAAAGCCGTTAAGTTACTGTAACCAAGCTATGCAGCTCTGTACGTTCTATTCCTCAGGCTTTCTATGCTTATGTTGTATATGAGTCTGTTTAGGAAGATGGGAAATATACTGTAAGGCAATCAGACGGGAAACAATCAAGGCCAGATACATTACCCCGACAAACATCTGGATAATGGCAAGCATCCGTGCGACCGGACTGACCGGCATCACATCAGATAATCCTGTAGCAGACTGCACACTAAAGCTCAGAAAGAGCAGATCCAGCCACGGCTGATAAGCTTTTAGATCTGGGTCCGAAAAGCTGTAAGGTACCCATAACTGGCAAATGCTATAGAGAAAAGCAAAGCCCCAAGCCAGCAATGTGAAAACTGCTCCCGCTGCAAACAACTCATCCTTGGTCAGGTAACGGTCATGAAACATATAACGTAATAATCCATACGCTGCGCTGAAATAGGCACTGGCTTCAAACAGATGCGCGACGATCATGATCCAGGTATAGCGTAGCCCCAAGACAATCAGCGACGAAAAGAAAATGGCCCCTGCGACAAAGATGAGTCCCAGAATGGTAAACATCGGAGTCTGACGAATTACCTTGGCAATCACCAGCAAGACCACCACCCCCAGCATCCATGTACCCGCGCGATAAGAAACGCTGTCATAACTCAGCATCGACAGAATCAGAATCAGTAACTGCAGGCATAGCAGCCAGGCAGAAGGCAGATACTTAAAATGGGTCCAGAATCGTAGCAGGGAGTGCTTCATGAGATTTGTCTTGATGTCCTGTCGAGCATCATTATTGTTATCGCTGGCTTAACATAGCATGATCTAGCTGATGGTTAGAAACAGGATTGTATAAAAATCATTGAAATCTCAGTTAAAAATAGCTGTATTTAATTTTAGATAAACTATCCCAATGTCTTCTTCATTGGGTAGCTTACGTATTTATAGCTATAAAAAAAGCCCCCATCAGGAGGCTTTTTTAGGACATCAGATCTTAATGATCAGATGCACCTGAGATTCCAATACCTGTTTGTGAGCGAACAAACTGTGCATCGAAAGCTTTGCGTTCTGCCTGTGCTTTCACTGAGCGGTCTGTGATGGAGAAGAACCAGCAGCAGAAGAAAGACAATGGCATTGCAAATAATGCAGGACCATTAAATGGAACGACTGGTGTATCTGAAATCGCGAAAGTATCTACCCAAACGGCTTTAGACAGTACAATCAGCACTACCGCAGTCACCAGACCAACCACGCCACCAATTACAGCACCACGTGTGGTCAGGCCTTTCCAGAACATAGACAGTACTAGTACCGGGAAGTTGGCACATGCGGCTACCGAGAATGCCAGACCTACCATGAAGGCAACGTTTTGCTTCTCGAACAGAATTCCCAAGATCATCGCAAAGATAGCAAGACCAAGAGTTGCAATTTTAGACATGCGCAGTTCAGATTCAGGTGTAGTACGGCCTTTCTTGAATACGTTTGCATACAAGTCATGTGAAATTGCTGAAGCACCTGACAAGGTCAAACCTGCAACTACCGCAAGAATGGTTGCGAATGCCACTGCAGAAATGAAGCCCATGAACAGGTCACCACCCACAGCATCTGCCAGGTGAACCGCGGCCATGTTGTTACCGCCCACCAGCTCTAGCTTGCCTGTGATTGCCATTTTTGCAATGTCCAGGAACTGCGGGTTGTTCGCTACGTATAGAATCGCACCGAAACCGATAATGAAGGTTAACAGGTAGAAGTAACCGATAAAGCCTGTTGCAACCACCACTGATTTACGTGCTTCTTTGGCATCTTTTACTGTAAAGAAACGCATCAGGATATGTGGCAGACCTGCTGTACCAAACATCAGCGCCAGACCAAGAGAAATCGCATCGACCGGATTCGAAGCGAGATTACCCGGACCCATAATCTTGGTTGCATCTGCAAGGCTCAAGTCATGTACTTTAGAGTAAACCTGAATCGATTGTTCAAACATATTGGTAAAGCTGAAACCTACGCCCTTCATTACCATGAAAGCCATAAATGTCGCACCAGACAACAGCATTACTGCTTTAATGATCTGTACCCAAGTGGTCGCTAGCATGCCACCGAAGATTACGTAAGCCATCATCAACAGGCCAACAATCACCACAGCAATATTGTAGTTCAGACCGAAGAGTAACTTGATCAACTGACCTGCACCTACCATCTGTGCGATCAGGTAAAACGCAACCACAACCAGTGAACTTAATGCAGCTAGAGTACGCACCGGTTTTTCTTCCAGACGGAACGACACTACATCAGACAGGTTAAATTTACCCAGGTTACGCAAACGTTCTGCCACCAGGAATAAAACGATTGGCCAACCCACCATAAAGCCTAGTGAGTACAGCAATCCGTCAAAACCGGACAGGAATACCATCGCGGAAATACCGAGGAAAGATGCTGCAGACATGAAGTCACCAGCAATGGCCAGACCGTTCTGGAAGCCAGAAATCCCGCCGCCGGCAGTATAGAAATCATTGGTATTTGTGGTTTGTTTGGCAGCCCATTTGGTAATAAATAAGGTTGCTCCAACGAAAATCACAAACATGATAATCGCGTGCCAGTTGGTCGCTTGCTGCTCCGCAGCACCCAGATCTGGTCCAGCAAATGCCATTGCCGAGCTGAGCAAGGTCAGCGCTGCAGCAGCAAGCGCTTGATATGAAATCCCTTTCATCTTAGTGTTGCCCCTTTTCTTTTGTAATCGCTTCCACTTCCTGAATCGCTTCTTTGTTCAGCTGATCAAGTTTGTTATTGGCAATGTAGGAATATACCCAGCACAATATAAAAGACAAAATAATGATACCGATACCTAGAGGTACACCCCAGGTCGTTACACCGCCAGAAATTGAAGACAATAGAAATTCTTTGTTGTAGCCAACAAGCAACATGAAACCGACATAGACAAATAGCATGATGCCGGTTAAGGTCCAGCTCAGCGTACTTTTTCTACGTACCATTTCTTTGAATTTGGGATTCTGTAGAATTCTTTCTACTTGTGCCTCATCCATAGTTACACTCCTGTAGCCCCACCATGGGCTTACTATTTTTTAATTCGAATTATCACTGCTGCAAAATAACAACATTTAGAATGACTTGTAATTTAGACTTTGGTCGTTAAAAAATGATCAATTTAAACTGCTGAGTGCATGATGCGGTATCATAGCGTCATGCACAGTACACATCAGGCTATATGAACAGTTGGCTCATCATAGGGGTGCTCGCCCTCTATATCACTCTACTCTTTACTTGCGCTTTCTATGGGGAAAAACATGCCAGTCGGCTCAGTACCCGTGGCCGCATGCTATTGTTTAGTTTAACTTTAGGCGTCTACTGTTCTTCCTGGACATTTTATGGCGCGACTGGCGCTGCGGTTCGTGAAGGGATTATTTTCCTGCCGATCTATCTTGGTCCTCTGCTCTTTGTCGCGATTGGTTACGATATCTGGCGCCGTCTGGGACGGGTACGCCAGCATCATGCCATTTCATCGATCGCGGACTTTGTCGCTGCACGTTATGGTAAAAGTGGGCCTCTGGCTTCGCTAGTCACCATTCTGGCGGTGATTGCCATCATTCCTTATCTGGCCTTACAGTTACGTGCAATTGCCTTGAGTGCGGCGGTCATTCTGGAACCTTCAGCGGGGATTGCCAGTACCACCAATAGCGTACTGTTCCTGACTGGCGTCCTGGCGATTCTGGCGATGATTTTCGGTACCCGGCAGATTGCCAACACCGAACAGCATGGCGGTCTGATGCTGGCTGTCGCCTTTGAGTCCTTCGTCAAGCTATTTGCCTTGCTGGCCGTAGCCTGTTTCTTTATTTTTGAAGCACCAGAAAATCTGCCTCAGATCAGTAGCGATATTCAGTCTACCTTCCATGATGTACAGCTATTTGGCGTACCGGAAAGCTTCTGGGTACAGACTTTACTGGCTGCACTGGCGATTATCTGTTTGCCACGTCAATTCCATGTGGCCGTGGTTGAATTACGGGATGAAAAACATATCCGTGGTGCACGTCGCTGGTTTGCCATTTATCTGATTCTGACCACGCTGGCGATTATTCCGATCGCGAGCTGGGCATTACATGCAGCTCCTCAATATTTAGCGATTCCAGATGTCGCGGTACTGTCTTTACCGCTTAGCTATAATCAGGACTGGCTAACTTTATTGGCCTTCTTAGGGGGGTTCTCGGCTTCGACCGGCATGCTGCTGGTATCTTCAGTCGCCCTGTCGATCATGCTAAGTAATGACCTGATCATGCCGGCGCTCTGGCGTTTAAACCTGATTTCACGGCATGACAAGCGTTTACCGCTAGTACTGAAATTTACCCGCCGGATCTGTATTCTGGCTGTGATGTTGATGGGCTTCCTGTTCTTCAACTTCTTTAATGATATTGACCAGCTTTCTGTTTTTGGCCTGTTAGCCTTTAGTGCCGTAGCACAGTTCGCCCCTGCCCTGATTGGTGGCTTGTACTGGCGTGGTGGGAGTAAGCAAGGCGTGTATGCGGGTCTGTTGACCGGTTTTGCTTTGTGGTCTTATACCCTGCTATTACCAACGATTTTGCGCAGTCTGCCAGAAACCTATCAGCAGTTCAGCCAGAGTTTTCTGGAACAAGGGCCTTTGGGCTGGAACTGGTTACGCCCTGAAGCCCTGATCGGTTTCGAATCCTTTGATCCTTTAACGCATGGTGTGGTCTGGGCACTAGGCCTGAACACATTCCTATATATCTGGGTTTCCCGGATGTTCCGCCCAAGTGTGGCTGAACAGATTCAGGCAGAAAGTTTCTTCTACTATGAAACCAAGCCGCTTCCTTCTCAAAGTCCATCCACTGATGTCAGCTACTCGCATCAGGATGTGGCCCGTTTAAAAGTTGGTGACCTGATTACGCTGGCCAAGCGCATTACCGGTGAAGGTCCAACCATGCAGGCCTTCCAGCAGTTCTGTGCTCAAAATAGTGTGGAACTGAATGAAAATAGCAGTGCCAATGGCATGTGGTGGCGTTTTACTGAGCAGTATCTGGCCGGTACCATTGGTGCAGCCTCGGCACGTACCCTGCTGACTACCGCGATGGTGAATAATGGCCTGGCCCTCGGTCAGGTGGCGAATATTCTGGATCAGGCCTCACAATGGCAGCGTTTTAACCAGAACCTGATCATGACCATGATCGACCATATGACCCAAGGGGTGAGTGTGGTTGATGAAAATATGTGTCTGGTCGCCTGGAACAACCAATACCTGAAACTGTTCGACTACCCTAAAGATATTGTTTATGTCGGTTGCCCAATCGCTGACCTGATCCGTTATAACGCTGAACGCGGTGAATGCGGTCCGGGTTCGGTCGAAGAACATGTGCGTAAACGGATTCACTGGATGCAGGTCGGCAGTGCGCATGAATTTGAACGGATCCGTAAAGATGGCCGCGTGATTCAGATGCGGGGTAACCCAATTGAAGGCGGTGGTTTCGTGACGACCTTTGCCGATATTACTGCCTTCCGTGAAAATGAAGCATTACTGGAAGCCCGGGTTCAGGATCGTACCCAGCAGCTCGCTGATGCCCTGTCTGAACAGCAACTGGCGCGTGAACAAGCCGACAAAGCCAATATGTCCAAGAGCCGCTTTATTGCTGCCGCCAGTCATGACCTGTTACAGCCCATGCATGCTGCACGTCTGTTCAGTACGGCGCTGGAGCAAAGTGTACAAAGCGAAGAAGATCGCAAGACCCTGCAGCAACTGGATCGTGCCCTGCATGGGGCAGAAAGCATGCTCTCAGCTCTGCTGGATATTGCCCGACTGGAGGGCGGTACGATTCAGCCGAAACGCCAGGCTTATCCACTGCATGATTTATTAAGTGATCTGGAACTGCAATTCAAATCCATTGCGGCACAACGTGGCATCAAACTGCGAGTGCATGATGCCCAGTTCTGGATTGACACCGATCCACAATGGATTCGCCGGATTATCCAGAACTTTGTCAGCAATGCCCTACGTTATACCGCCAAAGGTAAGGTCGTGGTCGGTGTACTGCGTTCTAGCAACCGGCCAAATCATATCCGGATCGGGGTTTGGGATACCGGTCCCGGTATTGCTGAAGAACAGCGCATCAAGCTGTTCCAGGAATTCGAGCGTTGTGGCCATACTTCGCCTTGGGGTGAACAGGGTCTGGGGCTTGGTCTCGCCATCGTGCAACGTATGACCGGACTACTGGATTATCCTGTTCATGTTTCTTCCGAGCTGGGCAAAGGTTCCTGCTTCATGATTGAAGTACCGTTGACCGCAGCGCCGAAAGTCATTGCCGCCCCTGTTCAGGCTGTGCCATTGAAGTCCAAGGCCTTTAAGATTCTATGTTTGGACAATGATGAAACCATTCTGGAAGGCATGTCGACCTTATTGACCAAATGGGGCTATCAGGTCTTTAAAGCCACTGAACCAGAACAGGCAGCCGAAATGATCCAGCAGGAAAATATTCAGGTCTGGCTGGTGGATCAGCATTTAAATCAGGATAAAATCGGTCTGGACTTTATTCTGGAACATCGTAGTAGTGATATTCCGGTAGCATTGATTACTGCAGATTCTGATCCGGAACTGCCACAGCGCCTGAAGGATTTAAATATTGTCCTGCTGAAGAAACCATTGAAACCCGCTTCACTTCGTTCCTGGTTATCCGGTCTGAAAATCTCTGGTAGTTAGAACTTTTTATTTTTATCTCAATGCCCATTTTAATGATTTAAGATGGGCATTTTTTATACTGAATAAATACCTATCTTTACCTGACTGGCAAAAAAATCAGGCCAATGTGCTAAAAGCACCAAATTTCACATAATTCCTGCTGATAAATTGCTCAAAATTATCATTTCAGCATTCTCTATGGCAAAAGCCACCAATTCTATTAATATACATGTGTACACCTAGTTACAATTATTTAAGCAATTGTTTTAAATTAATTTTTAATCCTATTTTATGGCAGATAGAACTTTGGTCGTATTTTTAATACAACAAGCTTAGTTCTAAAAATAGACAATATAAGAAACGATCAGTTTCCATCTGACAATGCCTAAATCCTTTTGGCAGCTGGTCTATTTGCACTGCTAGATAGGAGTTATAAAAATGAAACTCGATGAATCAATTGCTCAGCTTCCCGCACAGACTCAGCAATTCCATCGCCAATATGGTGCTAATGCCTTATTACCCAGCATCGACTGGGCACAAATGTTTAAATACAGCAAACTCGACGATACCCAGATTCAGGCACTTGAAACCCTGTATCAGCATGCGGTTCCTTTAGCCCTGCAAGTTTTTGATGAACTGCATTTTGATGTCTTTGAACCTTATGCCTACAAACCGCAAGGTTTAGGCTTATTTGAACGTCTGGCTGAACAGGAAAACAAGCTGATTGAATCTCTGGAAGCGGAAGCCGAAGATTTGCCAGCAAAAACCCGCCATCAGATCTGGAGTATGCTGCTGCGTGGTGGTGCCGTACTGGTCTTTAAAGCGTGGCTCGGCAAAGTGAAAAATGAAGAAGATTGCCTGGATACCACCCAGTTTGATGAACTCTCTGACTTGCTCTTTATCAAAACCTGCCCGCATGAACTGGCAGAGCACCTACAGGTCGATCCGAATAGCACAGACGAGCATGTATTCCTGATGTATGAAGATGAAGTTTATCTGGACCGTTTTAACAGTCTGGAAACTGCTGCCCTGTTTGTAGACTTGGGGGTTTATGATGCAACTTTCCTGAGTCTGCGTGATGACCGCGTGGCAGAATACCTGATCTCCAAAGGCTATGTCACTCAAGAAAAGATTGATGAATTGCAGTCCGCATTGAATCCAATGTTCTGTACCGATGTCACCCAAAAACAGGATTATATTGCTTAATCTGGCAATATTCTCATAATAAAAAAGACCTCAATTGAGGTCTTTTTTATTTTGTAAGCTGTATCACTTACATTTTCTTTTCTTCAATATTCAAGGCATTAATAGCAAGCACCGCCTGGGTACGGTTTTGTACACCCAGCTTACGGAAGATTGCTGTTACGTGCGCTTTAATGGTGGCTTCTGAAACATCCAGTTCATAAGCAATCTGTTTGTTCAGCAAGCCTTCGGCCACCATCATCAAGACACGGAACTGTTGCGGTGTCAGTGACTGAATCCGTTCTGCCAATGCAGTTTCATCTGCAGCACGCGGATCGAAATTCATGTTGGCTGGCAGATTTGGTGGTAACCAGATTTCCCCTTCGAGGACTTCACGAATCGCTTCACCAATATGGCTTGGATGCGCAGATTTTGGAATATAGCCCATCGCACCATGTGCAATCGCACGCTGGATAATGCTGGCTTCTTCGTGAGCAGAAACGACAATAATTGGAATCGAAGGATATTGTGCGCGAACGTGGACCAGAGCAGAAAAGCCCGATGCACCTGGCAGGTTTAAATCCAGAAGGACAAGATCAGGCTCAGGACCATTTTCTAGACGTTCATAAAATTCATTGACTGCTGCAGTTTCATGAATCTGCGCTTGTGGCAGACTATAACGAACAGCTTGGATCAGAGCATGACGAAACAGTGGATGATCATCAACGATTAAAATATTCATAGGACGTGAGAGAGATCTTGTGCACAGTAGCTCCTATTCTAACCACACAAGCCAGTTTATGGATATGCAAGATCGCCAATTTTTTAAATAATGTGGAGTTTTTCTTTAATTTTTTTAAATTTTGGCTTATTTCAATAATTCTTTAATTCTCATCACTTTTTTATATATGATTTATTCCTATTCTGCATAGCTTATCTTTATTCAATATAAATATAATTATCAGCCATTTATCCAGCTCTATCCGTTTCAGAAGCACATTTTCCGCTTATATAGAAAAATCAGATAACTTTTCAGCATTTCGTTATTTTACACCTACTGCGGCAATCGGGATTAATAGGGTCATTCCGAGCTTAACCATTTTTAGGTACTTCACATGCCCCATTTTTCCGAGCAAAAACCTTTAAACATCGTGGCTGTTTCTGGCGGCCTGAATCACCCATCTAAAACCGAAGCATTGGTTCAAGCCATTCTGGATGAACTGGGTGAAGCGACGCCAATCAATGTACATTTCATTAAATTTAGCGAAATCGGCCAGCTTTTAGGTGGTGCAATTTACCGTAACCAGTTACCGCAACGCGTGCAGGATGATCTGGCAGCCGTTGAAGCAGCAGATGCCCTGATTGTTGGTACGCCTGTTTACCGCGCTTCATTTACGGGCCTGTTCAAGCATTTCTTTGACTTCGTAGAACAAACGGCGCTGGTAGATGTACCGGTTCTTTTAGCAGCTTCTGGTGGTAGTGACCGTCATGCGCTGGTTCTTGAGCACCAATTACGCCCATTATTCAGCTTCTTCCAGGCACAAACCTTACCAATCGGGGTATATGCCACAGATCGTGACTTTACGCCTGAATACACCATTCACAGTGAATTACTTCGTGCCCGTATTACCCTGGCAGTGGCTCGTGCCCTACCAATCCTTGAATGGGCACCAGCAAAGGGGCAGCGTGCTGAGGCTATTAAAGAAAAATCTCAGCAAGCTAACCAGAACCTAGGCATCAACAAGCAAATCGAACAGGAAGAAGTTTTACCTTCAGCTGCAGTGCCAAGTCTGGATGCCGCAGAATCCCGTTTGCACAGCAAGAAAGCGCCAAAGACTCAAGTGGCTTAATAGCCGCTTCATTCAGAGGGTAAGTATAATGTCTCAAGATAAAAATATTGTATTTGCTTACTGGGTTCCAAATGTCAGTGGCGGTCTGGTGGTCAGCGACATCGAACAGCGTACTGACTGGAGCTATGACTATAATGTCCGTCTGGCGCAAACTGCTGAGAAAGCAGGTTTTGATTATGCCCTGACCCAGATCCGTTTTACTGCGGGCTATAACGCTGAAAACCAGCATGAATCAGTCAGCTTCAGTCACGGCATCCTGGCAAAAACTGAACGCTTAAAAGTGATTGCCGCGATCTTGCCGGGCCCGTGGAAGCCTGCGCTGGCAGCGAAGCAGCTGGCCACCATTGACCATCTCACCAACGGCCGAATTGCGATTAATGTCGTAAGTGGCTGGTTCCGTGGCGAGTTTGATGCAATTGGTGAAGAATGGCCGGAACATGATGAACGTTATGCACGTTCAGAAGAATTTATTCGCAGCCTGAAAGGGGTCTGGACTCAAAATAATTTCAGTTTTGATGGTAAATACTACCAGTTCAAAGACTATACCTTGAGTCCAAAACCGCTACAGAAACCGCATATTGAAATCTTCCAAGGGGGAAGTTCTCGGGCAGCACGTGATATGGCATCTCGCGTGTCTGACTGGTACTTCACCAATGGCAATACGCCAGAAGAGCTAAAAAAACAGATCGATGATATTCGTGAAAAAGCCAAAGCGAACAACCACTCTGTGAAAATTGGCGTAAATGCGTTTGTGATTGCACGTGATACCGAAGAGGAAGCGCAAGCAGTACTGCGAGAAATCGTGGCCAAAGCCAATGTTCAGGCGGTGAAATCTTTCGGTGAGGCAACGCGTGAAGCGGGCGCAGCCAGTAAGGAAGGTAAAGGTAACTGGGCCAAATCTACGTTTGAAGATCTGGTGCAATATAACGATGGCTTCCGTACCAACCTGATTGGGACGCCAAAACAGATTGCGGAACGTATCATCGAACTGAAAAAAGTCGGTGTTGATCTGGTTCTTTCAGGCTTCCTGCACTTTATTGAAGAAGTGAAATACTTCGGTAAAAAAGTCTTGCCACTCGTGCGTGAACTCGAAGCGCAGCAAGCTGAACAGCAACAAGAAGAACAAGAAGCTGGGCTCGTTTAAACTATAATAACCTGAGTTCGACATAA